>JASHZA010000267.1 GCA_030042765.1 Candidatus Binataceae bacterium
GCACCCCATGCGATGCCATAGCGGGCCTGCGTCAGGCAGGAGAGAGGCGCCCTTAGTCCTCGCGCGCTCGGGAGATGACCGGTCTCGTCCAGCCGTACATCCTCGAACACCAGTTCAGACGTGATCGAAGCGCGCATTGAGAACTTGCCGTGAATGTCTCGGGTACTGAAGCCGGGTGTGCCCTTTTCGACGATGAAGCCGGTGATCCCTTCGTCTACTTTGGCCCAAACGATGGCGAGGTCAGCGATCGAACCGTTGGTGATCCATCTCTTCGTGCCATTGAGGACCCATCCGCGCCCGTCTCTTCGTGCTCGGGTCTCCATGCCACCGGGGTCCGAGCCGTGATCGGGCTCGGTCAAACCAAAGCATCCGATTAGCTTCCCCTGTGCCATTGCGGGCAGGTATCGGTTCTTCTGTTCTTCAGAGCCGCTCGAATAGATCGCGTACATCGCCAGCGCGCTCTGCACCGACGCAAACGACCGCAGTCCGGAGTCACCCGCCTCGAGCTCCTGCATGATTAGACCGTAGGAGATGTTGTTCATCCCCGCGCACCCGTAGCCCTTGAGATTAGCTCCGAAAATTCCGAGCTGGGCCATCCGAGGCACGAGTTCCACCGGAAAGGTTTCACCCGCAAAGTGCCGCTCTACACCAGGCAGAACCTCACGCTGAACGAACTGCCTGACAGCCTCGCGGGTCATTTTCTCCTCCGGGCTCAGCAGGTCGTCAAGCTGATAAAAGTCGAGATCGGTGAGTGAATAGGCCATGTTTACGGCTCCTTAGGTCGTTCGAGCGATAATTAACAGGATTCAGATGATATGATCGAATCTCGGCATCAGGAGACCGGTAAAAACGACGTTTTAAGCCATGCTCAAAGTCTCGCCGAGCGGATCCCATGAGCTTTACCGACCGTTGCCTCAGAGCGGACCATCAAATAGCCTTATATAAGAAGCAAGCAGTATGCACATTGAAACGTTAAAGGTCTTCTGCGACATCATCGAAAGCGGCAGCGTATCTTATGCAGCGTCGCAAAATTTCGTGACCCAATCGGCGGTCAGCCAGCAGGTTCGTAGTCTCGAGGATAAATACGAGTGTCGATTGTTAGAGCGGGCGCGCGCCGGTGTCAAACCAACACCAGCGGGTCAGATTCTCTACAATTCCAGCAAAGAGATCGTCCGTCGATTTATCGAACTTGAAAACCGTCTACGGGAGATTGGCTCCATAGTGGCCGGTGCGATTCGGGTGGGCACCGTATATAGCGTTGGTCTGCACGAGCTGCCACCTTATCTGACCGAATTCCTGCGAACCTATCCGCAGGTCAACGTTCATCTGGAGTATCTGCGCTCGAACAAGATCTATGAGGACCTGGTCGAGGGCAAGATTGACCTGGGTGTGGTTGCATATCCGGCCAAGCGGGGCCAGATCGTTACTATCGCATTCCGCCACGACGAACTGGTTCTGGTGGTGCCCTCGGACGATGCCCTAGCGAAACTCAATCGGGTGAGTGTAGCCCAACTCGTGGGGCAGAAGTTCGTTGGTTACGAGCGCGATATCGCGACGCGCAAGGCTTCCGACCGTATCCTGCGCGAATACGGGGTCAAACCTTTTTACACGATGGAGTTTGACAACATCGAGACGATCAAGCGGGCGGTCGAAATAGGACAGGGGATTGCGATTGTTCCTCGCTCAACCGTCGAACTGGAAACCGCCCGCGGTTCGCTCAAGATGCTGGAGTTCACTGAAGGACCGTTCACGCGTCCTCTCGCGATCATTTATAAGCGTGGACGCGAGCTTTCCCCGGCCGTACGTAAGTTTATCGAGGTGCTGACGACCAGCAAGGTCCAACTGCCCGGGCAGGCGCCCCCGCGCAGCGTCGAAAAGGCCGATCGCACTGACCGGAGCGATCGGGCCGAGCGCCTCGAACGCGTGGAGCGCGCTGAAAAAGTTTAAGAGCCAGCAATTCGCCTTCCACCAATCTTGACATAGCGTCAGAGGTGATTTTGGGACGGCTATATCAGTTTAACTTCGCTTTTTCATTTTCCTGCCACTAAAACACATCTCCAAATCGTTCACCACCTTACTTTGTGGGGGCAGGTGCGGGCGAATAGGGGAATTTGAGCACTCCTCCTTGCAGGCATGTTGCCGTCGTTGCGCAGCCCGAGTCGGCAATTTTTTGGCGCAACTGTTGGTCTTGACCGACCAACCAAGCCCGTCACGAACGTAAATGCGCTGGCTACGGATCGATTTTCCCATGCGAACAGGGTGTCTTATACGCGCCCTTCTCTCCTGGTAGCTGCCAGGCACTGCCTTCCATCCGGTGACTGGATGGCATGCGACCTGCTTCGGAAGTTGATGCCGCTTCAGATGATCGAAGCGCGCAGCCCAAGCAAGGGTCACCGATGAAAAGCAAAAATTCTCATTTGCGCGCTTACCATCAGGGATATGAGCGCGGCCAGCTTATAGTGCTGGCGACTCTGGGATTGATCGCTCTTATCGCCATCGTGGGCCTCAGCGTCGATATTGCTTATTTCTATTCAGTCAGGCGACAGATGCAGACTGCCGCCGATGCCGCGGCGATCGCCGGCACCAATGCGCAGCTTGGTAGCCAGGGCGGCAGCTATCAGCAGGCCGCTCTCGACGTCGCTTCCATTAATGGGTTCACTAACGGACAGAACAGCGTAACGATCACGGTCGGCCCGCCAGGAACGCCCCCAAATCCGACGGATAATACTTACGTCGAAGTGGACATCGCGCAGCCAGTGCCCACCACTTTTCTGTCGGTGCTTGGATATAAGACTATCAGCGTGAGCGTGCGTGCTGTCGCAGGTTTCACGGCTGGTCCTTCCTGCCTGTATGTGCTGGACCGTTCTGCGGCGGCGGCGCTGTCGTTAAACGGCAACTTCAGTGTGAATGCGTCGTGCGGCATACTCGTAAACTCGTCCAACTCTGCCGCATTCAGCGCTGTTGGGAATGGATCGGTGACGGCTCAGGCGATAGGCGTCGCCGGGAATTATTCAGCCACCGGTAATGTCAAGCTGACGCCTACACCGCACATCAATATCGCCCCCGCTCCGGACCCTCTGGCCTCGCTCCAGCCGCCGGCAGTTGGCAACTGTACTCAGCAAGGCGTCACGAACTCCGGAAGCTATACGGTCAGTGGCAACAACCAGGTTGTGACTGTGCCTCCCGGAGTATATGCGAAGGGAATCTCAATCACTGGTAACAGCGCCGTGGTAACCTTCAGTGCAGGTACCTACGGCAACGACATCACGATCGGGGGGAACACCCAAAGCGCGACCTTCAATCCTGGCCAGTATCAAAA
>JASHZA010000268.1 GCA_030042765.1 Candidatus Binataceae bacterium
CTGGCACCCGCCAGCTTGGCCGTGCCGAGTGGCGAGGAAGGCATCGAAAGCCCGATCGCGGGCGCCATCGTCGAATCTTTGGTGGAGACGGGCACCGCAGTCGAAGCGGGCGCGACGCTGATGGTCATCAGCGCCATGAAGATGGAAACCGCGATCACCGCGCCCTGCGCGGGCGTCGTGACCGGGATCATACCCACCGAGATCGGCGCCACTGTCGCAGCCGGCCAGATCGTGGCCACGATCGCTCCGGCGAGGCAGAGCAGCGGCGCAGTCGCGGCGCGCAACTACGGGGACAACAGCTGGGCGCCATTGCTTGGCGACGTGCGGCGCTTGCAGGCGATCGCCCATCGCCGCTTCGAGCCCGATTCGAACGATCCGGGCGTAGTCCGCCAGCGCCATCGCGGCAAACTGACCTGTCGGGAACGGATCGACCTGCTGCTCGACCCCGGCAGCTTTCGCGAGGTTGGCAGCCTCACAGGCTTCGCGGACTACGACGAGGATGGACAAATCACCGGCTTTACACCCGCCAACCATGTCGGCGGCTGGGGCAAGATGAACGGCCACACGGTCGTGGTATGCGCCGACGATTTCACCTCGCGCGGTGGGCACGCCGATGGCGCGATCGGTGGAAAGAGCATCTATCTCGACCGCCTTTCGCTGGACCTTCGCTGCCCATCGATCCGTTTGCTGGACGGCTCGTCGGGCGGTGGCAGCATCGCTGCCATGGTGCCCAAGCAGCAAAAGCCCGGTGAGAGCAGCGCACAAGAAAGCCTGGGTACCATCGTCGCCGGTCGGCCCCGGGTGTCCAGCGAGGGCGGATCGTTCCTGCCGGGCCACCTTGGCAGCAGCATGTACGTGGCACAGCTTAGCCAGGTGCCGGTGGTCAATCTGTTGCTCGGCAGTGTAGTGGGAATTGGCGCCGCGAAAGCCGTGCTTGGCCATTTCGCTGTCATGGTGCGCGACATCGCCCAGCTATTCGTGGCCGGCCCACCCGTGGTCAGCCACGCCATGGGTTACGACATCACGAAGGAGGAGTTGGGCGGCTGGCAGGTCCATTGCCGGAACGGCTCGGTCGACAATCTCGCCGAGTCGGAGCAAGAAGCAATCTCGATGGCGAAGCGGTTTCTCTCCTACCTCCCCTCGAGCGTCTATGAAGCGCCACCTGTCCTCGCCCTGGAGCCCGCCGATCCCATCGATCGTCGAGAGGAAGAGCTATTTTCCATTATTCCCCGCAAACGCACGACTACGTTCGACATGCGTCGGGCCATCCGTTTGATGGCGGACCGGGACTCGTTCTTCGAGATCGGACCGCTCTGGGGCACGGACCAGATCGTTGGCTTCGTCCGCTTTAACGGCTATCCCATGGGCGTCATCGCATCTGACTGTCGACACGTCAACGGCGGCGCGCTCACGGCGGACGGCTGCGACAAACTCAAGCGCCACCTCGATCTATGCGACTTGTTCCACCTTCCGGTGCTGAACCTGGTCGACAATCCCGGCTTCGCGGTGGGCCTTGAACATGAGATCGCTGGCACGATCCGCAAGGGCGGCGAGTGGATGATCGCGTTCGCGCAGGTCGCGGTCCCGATCTTCACCGTCATCATGCGTCGGAGCTTTGGGGTCGCCGGTAACAACTACGCAACGCCGCGCAGCGGCGCGAGTGCGCGTGTCGTGTGGCCCGCAGCGGATGTTGGCGGCATCCCGCCCGAAGGCGGCATCGAGGCCGCCTACAAACGGCAGCTTGCCGAGGCCGCCGACCCCGTGGCATTGCGGGCTGAGATCAACGCGCGCATCGAAAGCGCGCGGGGACCGATCGGTCCGCTCAGCCGGTTCCAGATGGAGGAAATGATCGACCCGCGCGACACTCGCCGCTGGGTATGCGAATGGGTCGAGAACGCCTATCGCATCATCTCGCAGCCGGCCTCGCTCGCGCCGCGAGCGTTGCAATTCAGGCCGTAGTCTTCGTAGTACGGCCCGTGCACAGCCAGAACCGCAATGAGTGCGGACCCACACCCATACCCGTCGGGCCTGTTCGGGTTGCAGATGTCGGATCCCCCGAACGACTGGCACACGGACGGACTCAAGTTTAGGCCGGCAAAGCCCGGCTACGCTTTGCTGCGGTTTACCAAACGAAACTCAGCGATAAAGCGTCGAAGCCGATCAAGCTGCAAAACTGGCGGACTAAAACACTCAAGGCGGGGAATTGCCCGTATCCTGGGCACGGGCCGACGCCTTCGGGACGGGGACCAAAGCCACTATTTGGCACGTTTTTAATCATTATTTGATATGTTTTTGTCTCATTACCTCTTGAGACATCACATTATCCTATTTAAGATAATCTAGCTAAATCGAGGAGCTTTTACCGATGAAATCTTTGCGGCTGCGCGGTCTCGCCAAGGGTCAGACGATGACCGAATACGTGATGATAGTCGCAACAGTCGCCATCGTCGTGATGGTTACCTACCAGGTCTTGGGGCAGGACGTCACTTCGCTCGTGAGCCACGTTGATACGCTGTTCGCCGCATCGTGAGCAGCTAGATTCACTCAGAGCGCACGTACCCTAACGGTGAGGGCACCGGCTGCAATCCGTCTGGACGGAGGTTCAAATCCCTCCGCGCTCTCCAAGTTCGCTACAACCTCGAAAGGACTCACGCTCGGGATCTCCGCCCTGCCGTTTGACGATGATTCACAAGAAAGCGCGGGGCATAGGCGCGGATTGGAAGACCGCTAACGTTCTCGTAGCTGTAGAAAGTATCTAATTTATTGTTGACTTAACATACAGTGCGAGATAGTGTCGGAGCTAGTCTAGAGTCATTAAAACCCAAAGGAGGGGTATTATGGAATTCATCACTCGGATGTTCGTGAAGGCGCGTGAATGGCACAAAGGTCAGACGATGACCGAGTACGCGCTGATTCTGGCGGCGGTCGCCGTCGTGGTGTTCGTGACCTACGAGATTCTGGGCCAGGACATCAACGGACTGGTCAAGACCATCGACACCGACCTCGCGAGCTGATAACTTTGTGTAGTTAGCAGTTACTCCGTGTTCGATGAGGTGGCGGGGTGCCTCCGTTCCCCGCCACCTTGTCCTATTTTGGGCCTGCCTCCTATTGCTATTGCAAACGCCGGCCGCATGCTTCGAAGGCCGATGCTATTAATGCGGAGTAGGGCACCGCGTCTGCAATCGCAGCGAGCAAGCTATCGCGATCGTATGAACCGTCGTGGCGCACAGCGTTAATGAAAAAAGTTGTGGTGCGTGCCCGCCGCCTCCACAATCTCGGCGGCGTGCTCGGCATGCGGATGTATCTCGCTTAACGGAAAGTTGCGAAAAGCGAATCTGAGTCGATCGCCCAGCTCTCGCCGAATTTCGTCAACAGTCGGGTTGGCCCCACAGTAGGGGCATTGATAGTCGCCGCATTCAGCCAGCGTCATGGCTGCGTTTGATTGCCCGCGGACGTGATCACGCCTGCTCACAGGCACGATCAGTCCGGGTGGAAGATGCGTCCTCATTTCGGATCCTCCCGGTTCGGCGTCAGGTCTGGGAGCGCTGGCCGAGATGCAAATCTGCGCATGGTAGATCACCCCGTTCCACAGTTCTTTCGTGATTCGCGGGAATGCCGCAGCAAAATGATTTTGTGATATTAGGCGGAGGGCGCGTGCTCTTGGTCCGACGCGCAACCGGTGGATGATAAAAGGACGACTCGTGTAAATTCTCGTTTGAAGCGTATATCGATTCCAAAAAGAGTTATCATGCAAGTTCCGACCGGAATCCTGGGGCGTTCGAGGGAGTTTATCAGCGCGGTCTTGCGCGACTTCTCCGCGGACGAATGCACATCAATGGCGGCGGCGCTCGCGTACGCCACGATCTTTTCCTTGCCTTCCCTGTTACTGATCATAATTTACATAGCGGGACTGGTCCTCGGCCCGCAGGCGGCGAGTGGCCACATCCAGTCGACGCTAACTGGCACCATGGGTCCGCAGGCCGCAGCACAGGTGCAAACCATGGTTAGCAACGTCGCGAATAACCGAGTCGGCGGACTAGTCGCGACGGCGCTGGGTGTGGCGGGCCTGGTGCTCTCCGCGACCAGCCTGCTGCTTCAATTGCAGAATTGCCTCAATCGAGCTTGGAAGGTGAGGTTCGTCGGGTCCGGTTTGAAGAACAATATCGTGAGACGGTTTCGATCAGGTCTCCTGCTGGTGGGTGCCGGCGTTATCGCGATGATTTCGGTGGCCGCCGGCTCGATCGTAACGGCCTTGGCCAAGATGCTGCCGTTCGCCATCCTGATACGGTTCGGCGAACTCGCCACGTCGCTGGCGGTCTTCGCGCTAATCTTCGGCGGAATCCTGAGGGTGATGCCCGACGTAAAGCTTCGCTGGGGTGATGTCTGGGTGGGAGGTCTGTTTATCGCTCTGCTTTTTGTGGTGGGCAAATTCCTCATCGGGATTTATCTGGGGCATGCAGCGAAGGTGAGCATGTACGGCGCGGCCGGGTCGTTGGCGGTAATATTGCTGTGGACTTACTATTCTTACCTAATCTTGTTGCTCGGCGTCGAGTTCACCC
>JASHZA010000269.1 GCA_030042765.1 Candidatus Binataceae bacterium
GACCCATGCGATAGTCAGGTTCGGGATCGACCGGATGCTGCCCGAACAAATCAGCTTGCTCCACGGACCGGGATGTCCGGTGTGTGTCACTCCGCAGGAGACGGTCGACCAGGCGATCGAGATCGCGGCAAAGCCCGGGGTTATTTTCTGCTCCTTCGGCGACATGTTACGGGTGCCGGGTTCGAATCGCGACCTGCTGAACGTGAAGGCAGGCGGCGGCGACGTCAGGATCGTGTACTCGCCGCTGGATGCGCTCGCGATCGCGCGCGCGAATCAGGAGCGGCAGGTGGTATTCTTTGCGGTCGGCTTCGAGACCACGGCGCCGGTCAATGCGATGGCGGTTTATCAGGCAAAGCGGCAAGGGTTGCGCAATTTCTCAATGCTGGTGTCGCACGTCACAGTGCCGCCTGCGCTCGAAGCGATCCTTTCGTCGCCGGAATGCGAGGTCGACGGGTTTCTCGCGGCTGGCCACGTATGCACGGTCATGGGTCTCGAGGAGTATCGTCCGATTGCGGCAAAGTATCGGGTCCCGATCGTGGTGACGGGTTTTGAGCCGCTCGACATCCTGCAGGGAATCTATATGTGTGTGCGGCAACTTGAAGAGGGCAGCGCGCGCGTCGAGAACCAGTATTCTCGCGCCGTGCGCGCGAGCGGAAACCTTGAAGCGCGGCGGTTGATCGCCCAAGTTTTCCGCGTGGTCCCGCGGAAATGGCGCGGTATCGGCGAGATCGAGCGCGGCGGACTGGGCTTGAGCGCCGAATACGCCGATTACGACGCCGAGCGGCGGTTTGGCGTCGCGCCGGCGGCCGACCAGAGGACATCCGAATGCATCAGCGGGTCGATCTTGATGGGGCTGAAGAAGCCTCCCGAGTGTCCGGCCTTCGGCACGCGATGCACCCCGGACACACCCCTGGGGGCCACTATGGTCTCCTCTGAAGGCGCCTGCGCGGCCTATTTCCGCTACCGGCAACGCGCCGACGTAAGCCAGACCGGGGGGAACCGTCACTTTTGAAAAGGGGCTCAAACATGCCGCAGGTTTTCCGGCTCAGATGCTCGTTGCCGACGGCGACCGGCGACACCATACAGCTTGCTCACGGCGGCGGCGGGCGGATGATGCATTCCCTGATCGAGCGCCTCTTTCTTCCCGCGTTTTCCAACAGCTATCTCGAGGCGCGGCACGACAGCGCGGTGGTGCGAATCGGCAACGATCGGATCGCTTTCACCACTGACACCTATGTGGTAAGCCCCCTTTTCTTTCCCGGAGGCGATATCGGGAAGTTGGCCGTATACGGCACGGTGAATGACCTCGCGATGGCCGGGGCGAGGCCACTATATTTGAGTGCCGGGTTTATCCTGGAGGAAGGACTTCCGCTTGAAACACTGGAAGCCATTGTTCGCTCGATGCGCGAGGCGGCAGGGATCGCTGGCGTCGAATTGGTTGCGGGCGACACCAAGGTAGTTGACCGCGGAAAGGGTGACGGCGTCTTTATCAATACCGCCGGGATCGGCTTGGTAGCCCCGGAGGTCGATATTTCGCCGGCGCGGGTAGCACCCGGCGACGCGATCCTCCTCAGCGGCGATGTGGGCCGCCACGGGATCACGATTATGTCGTTGCGCGAGGGTTTGGGCTTCGAAACGCCGCTCCAGAGCGATTGTGCTTCGCTCTGGCCCCTGATTGCAGCATTGCTGGAGGCCCGCATCGAGATACATTGCCTGCGCGACCTGACGCGCGGTGGACTTGCCTCCACGCTGAACGAAATCGCGACGGACGCGGGAGTCGGCATCTCGATCGATGAGGCGGCGGTTCCGAAGTGCGAGGCGGTTGCCGCCGCCTGTGAAATATTGGGGCTCGACCCGCTCTACGTCGCAAACGAGGGTCGATTCGCCGCCTTCATCGCACCGCGGGATGCTTCGCGAGCGATCGAGATTTTGAAAGCGCATGAGACGACCGCGAGCATCATTGGCACGGTCGGGAATCGAGGGCCAGGCCTGGTCGACGCAAAAGGCCCTTTCGGTCATTCGCGCATCCTGGATCTCCTTTCCGGTGAACAGATGCCGAGGATATGCTGAGCGGCCTGCTCGCGGTTTCAACGTCGCAAGGGGGGTAAGGTTGCGCTCGGCGAATCGCGAGCGGTCGAGACGCTAAAATCGACCCTTAGAGCGGTGATTTCGGGCAAATTTTTACGACTTGAGCATTATGTGGGTTGCGACCCGTTGAGAATCCGAATGGGTGGAATTAAGTTCGTTCCGAGAACCGCAAGGCAGGTCTGTCGTGAAACTCAGAGCAATCGGCTTCCTCATCGCTGCAATCGCAATCGGAACGGACATGTGGCTGGTGAACCTGGCGCATCAGCCGGTAAGCGCGGGTTTCGTGATTTTCAATTGTTTGGCGGTTGGCTCGCTTACGGCTGGCGCGCTATGGCCGAGGCGCCGGACCTAGCCTCTGCCACGCGGCAACCGCCCCCAAAGTGTGAACGGGCTTATCGCTGAGAAATCGGCTAGAGAGACCGAACCACGCCTGAACGACCCCGCCATCCGATCACAGCTTGACTTGGGCAAGGCCGGCGAAGGACTATGATTTTGTGGATGGCCCTGGCGGGTCGCTTTGGTTATGGCGATAAGATTCCCTTCGACCGACTATTTCAATTCCCTCAAAAAACTTATGGAGGCCGACCAGGCCCGCTTCCGGCGTTTGGGTTTTATCGACACGACGTTCGGCGTCAGCGTGACGCACAACGAGACGAGCCGGGATTTTGTGCTCACCTTCGAGGTTTTCGAACTTAAGGAAGTGCGTGAAGTCGAGAAAATCGACATTGCACAGGTTGACTTCGTGATCGCCGGGGATGCGGCCGTCTGGCGGGACATGCTCGAGAATATTCGGCGCAACGGCGAAGCCGATGCTCAGCACGACCTCAACACCCTCGCCCATTTCGGCGAAGCACTCAAGGTGAGCTACGCCGAACCCGAAGGCCATGACAAGCTTTATCGTTTCATGGAATCGATTCAGGAGTTTTTCGATCTGACCAGCCAGATCGAGGTCGGCTTCTAGCGGGTCGAGTCGAAAATTCCGGCGGAGGCCGCGAATGGGCTATCTAGCAACCACCAACTTTTTCGAGGATCGCGAGTTCGTTGACAAGTGGCTGTATACGATCCGCACCGGAGAACTCGATCTTTCGTGGATGAAAGCTGGCACCGAGAAGGTTCGGCCGCATGTCGAGAATCCCCGCCGCGGTCTCATCTATCGCGACATCAACCTCGGCAGCTACGGGGTCGAGGCGATTCCGGAGAAAGTGCGCCTTAACCGAAGTTTCGCACCGCGCGGCGCCGAGATTCCGGAAGGCGTGCCGGATGCGCAGCCATGGGTTTCGCGCAAGAGCGAGCTATGGGCGCACAACACCGACGGCTACTACGAAGAAGCGGTCACTCGGCAATGGAACGCGACCACGGATATCCCGTGGGACAGGCTCGAGGGGGTCGAACTTCCGGAGGCCGCCGGCAAAGCGCTCTCGCAACTGATGACCTTCCTGACCGAGGTCGAGATGATCGCGACCGACACGCCGGCGACCTGGCTGCCGCGCCTCAATCCGGACTTTATCGAAGTCAAGGCGTTCATCGCGGCACAGGTAATGGATGAGGCGCGCCATACCGAGGTTTTCCGCAAGCGCGCGCTCACGACAGGATTCGGGCTGATGAAGGCGAGCCCGATGAACGAGATGGCACTCAAGCATCTGCGCGACGCCGATTCGTTCAGCGAGATGTCGGTTGCGCTGCACCTGGTCGCCGAAGGCAATGTCCTTACGCTGTTCCGGTTCAGCGAATACCTGTCACCGACGGACGTGGACAAGAAGATCTTCCGGCTCGTGATGCAGGACGAAGCACGTCACGTAGGCTACGGGATGCAGCATTTCAAGTGGGTGCTGGAGCATTTCCCGCAAAAGCGCGAGATCCTGCACGGCCATCTGGACGAAGCCGAGAACATCTCGTTTGCCGGCGGGGCCGCGACCGAGCTTACCGAATCGTTCATCGTGCTGGCAGGTGGGGGGCTCAAACGCGAGAACATCGAAAAGGGCGTGCGCATCACGACCGCCTTTCAACTGAAGCAGATGCAGGAGCATTTCGAGCGTCTGGAAAAATGCGGCATGCCCGAGCGCAGCAGCGTGGATCGATCCAAATTGTGGGCGATGTTCGAGATGGGCAAGGCCGCAGCGGCTGAGGCCGGGATCCGGTTCTAGGGCGCGCGTCCGGAAGCAGGGAGTAAAACGGACCGATGGCCTTTTTCGCTGACAAGGATTACACGCAGGACCAGGCCGTTCTGGATGCCATCAACGCGGTGATGCAGGGCAACCTTACCCTGCATTGGATCGACGCGAATACCGAGAAAGTCAGAGGCCGCGCGTCGGATCCCCGGCGCGGACTTACCTACGAGGATCTCGACCTCGGGAGCTATGGTTTCAGTTCGATTCCCGAGTTCGTGCGCGACGAACAATCGATGGTGGCGCGCGGCAGCGAGAAGTGGGGCAGGTTGCCCGACATGGGGTACGTCGTCAACCGCAAGTCCGACGTGTGGTCCGACAACGTGACCACCCTTTACGAAGAGGCGAAGACTCGCCGATGGGCTCCCGCGGTCGACGTGCCGTGGGCCGAGTTGGAGATCAATCCGCTCGCGTCCGATCTGCAGGCGGCGTGTGCGCAGCTTTACACCTTTCTCCAGGAATGCGCGCTGGTCGCGTTGGACTTTCCGGCACGATGGGTGCCGCTAATCAATCAGGAGTTCATCGAGCAGAAGAGCTTCATGTGCTCGCAGATGCTGGACGGGGCGCGGCTGCTGGAGGTGTTTCGCAAGCGTGCGCTGTACACCGGGGCCGGGCTGGGGCGCGCGAGCGTCACTGCCGAACAGGGACTCAAGGAATGGCTCTGGGCGGATACTTATCCGCAGGGTTCGCTTGCGATCAATATCCTACTGGCCGGCTTCATGCTGGCGGCGTATCGACAGGTCGCGGCCGTGGCGCCTTCGCGCGTGGATCGCGCGATCATGGGCTACGCGATGCAAGACGCCGCGCGCCAGGTAAGTTACGGCACCGGCGCATTGCGATACCATCTCGAGCATCAGCCCGCCCAGAAGGCCGCACTAAGCGGCTATCTCGATGAAGCCGAGCACGTCATGCTTGCACTGGTCGGCAGCCCGGAACTGCTCGAACCGCTCATCATCATCAGCGGTGGCGGGCTCGAGGGGGCACAGGTCAAATCCGGACGCGAGAGCGTCGTGAAGTTCATCCGCCTGGTGGTTCGAGAATACCTGGAACGCGTCAGCGCTGCAGGTTTGGATCGCCGCGGAAACAGCCGCCTTCCTGCTATCGTCGACCGCGTCAGCCTCTGAGCAAATTTAGTCGGGCACTCTCCTACCTCGGTCGGGTGAACCGGGTATGCTCCGGTTCCTCAATGCTCGGCGGCTGCAACGTTGCGCAGGTCGCGTTGGAGGAAGAGAAATGTGGGGATCAGCACCAGCATCAATCCGCAGAGCATCCTATAAATGTCGTTGAAAGACAGCATCATCGCCTGACGCTGCACCATCCCATAGAGCATCATCACACCCTCCTTCTGGCCGGCAACAAGCTGATGCGCGAGGTCGGTCTGACCACCTACTGGCGGAGCAATTCGCGCCAGGTTGAAGATCGAGAGATGTTCCACCAGATAGCTCTGCCTCACTTGTTGCCGACGGATCAGCAGCGTGGTGAGGTACGAGGTGCCGATTGCGGCACCC
>JASHZA010000270.1 GCA_030042765.1 Candidatus Binataceae bacterium
TGGCGTACCCCTGACTCACCAGAGGATTTGGATGCCTCGATCGCTTCCAACGCATTTCGGATCAGGTTGAGGAAGACGCGCTCGAGCGCCGCCGCATCTCCATTTACCTCCGGCAAGCTCGGGTCGAAGCGTTGTTCGACCGTAACGTCTGGATCACCCTGCGGAAACAACCCCGCCATCCGCAGCGCCTGATGGAGCACCTGATGGATATTTACGGGCTCGCGCCTGAGCCGTTGAGGATTTGACACAGCGAGCACCTGCTCGACCAGCCCCGCAATCCGGCTCACGCCGTCAAGGATCAGCCCGCAGTATTGCTGCGCGCGGACATCCGACGGAAACATCGAGCCCAGCAATTCGGCAGCGCCCTTGATACCCGTCAACGGATTCCTCACCTCGTGAGCCAGTCCCGCCGGTGACAGGCGCATGAACCCGTCCTCGGCCTCGTAGACATGGTCTGCCTTCTTTTGCAGCGACAGGTCGTGGAGCAGCACGATCACACCCTCGCGCTTGCCATCGCTATTATGAAGAGGCGAGGTTTCCACGCGGACAGTGACCGTCCGCCGGTCCAGGACGAGGACCGCTTCTTTATTATCCAGGCTTTGCCCGCTTTCGAGACACGAATCGACCATCTGTGCGAGCCACGGGTTATGCTTCATCAGGCGCTCGATCGCCGCCCGGTTTACGTTCGACGTATCCAGCAGCGTCTGGAGCGCGATGTTGGTTGCGATTGGCTCGTGCACCGGCGACAGCGCCACCACCGCGTCGCCAAGACTGTCGATAATTTCGCGCCAAAGCTCCACTAATGCCCTTCCATTCAAGAGGTTTCCTGGGTTCCCGCCGGGGCCGACCGGCTTAGATTTGCTTTAGCCGCCAAATCTAAGCAGCCCTGTCGCTTCGTGGGGATCCGAGACCTGCACTAAAACGTAGCACAAACAGATTTCGCCGCCACATGTGCAAAAAAGTAGAAACGTATCCTCAGCGAGCATTGAAAAATAATCCAAAGGAGGCCGGATTAGGCTAGACGTAGCCGCAATAACGACTTAGGTCATTAGCTGCTGGATATTTTCACATAAGTTTTTTTAATCCAAACCGGGTTGATCCAGATCGGGACGCTCTGTAGGGTAAGGCTCGTTCGAGGTACCGTCCATGAGGGGGACATGGCTACATACGATTCTCGTTGGGTTGCTAGCGCTGCCCTTGTTCGGATGCGCTCAGTCATCTGACCAATCCCTCGATCAGGCGAATCAGATCTCCATCACTGGTCAAGCCTCCACCGCAACTCCTGCGGGCGCCGCGCGCTTGTTGAGCTCAGGCGAAGCGGAGGCTCTGCCCCGTCCTGAGACTCCTAATGATACCGCTCCCGGAAGGCTGCCTTTCGTGCGTAGCCAGCCGCGAGAGGTTCCTCCCTTCCCGCTGGTGCTGAACCGCATGGTGCAGGCTTACGTCGACGACTACCTGACCCAGCCCGAAGGGTTGAAGCGTTCTTTCCGCCGCAGCCAGGTTTACATGCCGGAAATGACACGCGTGCTCCAGGAGGAAGGGCTTCCGCCCGACCTGATTTACCTGTCGTTTGCCGAAAGCGCTTTCGACGAGAGTGGAGCTGGCCCTTGGCAGCTCAACAAAACGACGGCAAGGCGCTTCGGCCTGGTAGTCAACAAATGGGTTGACGAGCGTCGCGATCCTGTAAAATCTACCAAGGCGGCGGCCGAATATCTGGCCACCCTGCACGATCAGTCCGACCAGAATTGGCGCGTGACCCTGATCGCCTGGAACAACGGCGAAGCCCGGATGAACCATTATCTAGCCCTCGAAGACGCCAGTTACGAGCGCATGATGGCTCACCTGCCGAGGAGAACCCGCTCCCTGATGAACCGCTTCATGGCGGTGGCTCTCATCGCGCACCATGCCAAGGAATACGGAATCGAGAACACGGACTATGCCGAACCGGGACATTACAATGTCGTTGCAGTTCCGGGTGGAACGACGCTAAGCCGCCTGGCCGAAGACAACCATACTTCTCTCGACGTCTTGCGCGAGCTCAACCCTGCCCTGCTGCGCGATCGTACTCCGCCGAACGAGGATTCTTACCTGGTTCGGCTGCCTGACACGCGCCTCGAGACCAGTATGTTGCTACAGGATTTCTAGACACTCCTCCGGTCTACCCGCACGCTGAAATCTCTCTCCCCGGCCACAGAGCATTCCGAACTGCGTCCTTCCAAAGCAGTGCGCGCTCTAAATATCGCGGATTAAGAGAGAGCGTGCCGAGGGCGTATGCGCGAGGCTAATGAGAGTTATCCTCAGCGCCGCGAACGATCTCCCGCGTCTGCACCCAGTTTGATCCGAAAAATGGGAGAGCGAGGCGTAGGTATCGGGGGGAGGCGACACCCACTAACCTCGACTCTCCTGGCGAGACCCGCGAACCTCCTCCGGCCCCACTGCTAATTGTTGACGTCACGACGCGTCCGGCGGTTACACATTTCTAATTTTTCGCGAAGCCGCGTATGCTTGTGTCGCCATGATTAGCGCGGACCAGGCTCTCAGAATCGTTGTCGATAATGTGGCGCCGCTTGGCGTCGAGCGCGTTTCCATAGTCGATGCGATCGGTCGAATCGTCGCCGAGGAAATCCGCTCACCACGAGATATTCCCGGCTTCGACAATTCGGCCATGGACGGCTACGCGGTGCGATCGGCTGATGTCGCCGCGGCTGCCGAGACTCATCCCGTGCCGCTCGAAGTCCTCGAGACCGTCGGTGCCGGCGTAATGCCGTCCGTAAAAGTCGGGCCGGGACAAGCCGTCCGCACCATGACCGGCGCGCCCATCGCGGCCGGCGCGGACGCGATTATTCCGGTCGAACGCACCAGCGGAACCGAGCAGACGGTCGAGATTCTTGCCCCCGCCGAGTTCGGCGCCTTCGTGCGACCGCGCGGCGAGGACCTCCGGCAGGGAGAACTCGTAATCTCTCCGGGCAAAACACTCACCCCCTCCGATCTCGGGATGATCGCCACGCTCAACCGTGCGATGGTTGACGTATATTGCCGTCCGCGCGTCGCGGTCGTCGCCACCGGCGACGAGCTGGTGGACGTCGATCAGCCGCCGACCGGCGCGCAGGTAGTTAATTCCAGCGCCTATGCGCTCGCCGGCGCTATCCGCGAGGCCGGCGGCGAACCGATCCTGCTCAAGGTCGCGCGCGACCGTCCCGAGGAGGTCCGCGGCCGCCTTTCCGAGGCGCTGGCCTTTGACGTCGTGCTCTCGACCGGCGGGGTCTCCGTCGGGCAGTTCGACCATGTGAAGGTGGTGCTCGACGAGCTCGGGATGCGCCCGCTCTTCCACGGCGTCGCCCAAAAGCCCGGCCGTCCGCTCAAGTTCGGGACCATCGGCGGACGTCCCATTTTCGGGCTGCCGGGAAATCCTGTTTCGACCATGGTCTGCTTTTATCTGTACGTATATCCCGCTCTGCGCCGGATGGAGGGGCAAGGCGCCAGGGGACTCCCGCGGATGACCGCGCGATGCGCCGCCGATATCCGCGTGGCCA
>JASHZA010000271.1 GCA_030042765.1 Candidatus Binataceae bacterium
GCTCGATCTGTGGACACTAGCCGCTCACATTTCAAGCCAAGGCGTGTCAGTTTTCGGCCGAAGATTTCGACGGCGTCTCGATTCGCCATTTGGTAGCCGGTATTGGTCCGAATCACGGCCTAAACGTCACTTTTGTTATCATACTCGCGCTTTGGGGAGACGCCAAGCAATTTCAGGGATACAGCAAAAGCGGCTGCTCCGCGAGGGCCGGCGGTCCACGAAATCAGCCTGCTCCAACCCGGCTATCCGAATTATCGATCAGGCAGTGCCAAGCCTGCCGCGGCGCAGCAAGGCCGAGTTGACGATCACCGTAAGGGAACTGAGCGCCATAGCGGCGGCGGCGATGATCGGGTTGAGATAGCCGAGCGCGGCGACGGGCACCCCGATGGAGTTGTAGATGAAGGCCCAGAACAGATTCTGCTTGATCGTCCGCATGGTGGCTCGCGAGAGTGAGATCCCCGCGATCACATCGCGGACATCGTTTTTGACCAGAACGATGTCACCGGTTTCCTTGGCGACATCCGAGCCGGATCCGATCGCGATTCCGATATCGGCAGTGGCGATCGCGGGCGCGTCGTTGACCCCATCGCCGACCATGGCGACTACCTTCCCTTGCTCCCTAAGCTCGCGAATTATCCGGGCCTTATCGGACGGCAAGACCTCCGCGATCACGCGATCGATGCTGAGTTTGCTTCCAATCGCTTCTGCGGTCCGCCGATTGTCGCCGGTGAGCAGGATCACTTCGAGCCCGCGCTTGCGCAAAGCGGTCACTGCCTCGCGTGCCTCCGGCTTAAGGGTATCGGAGACGGCAATGACGGCCGCAAGCCGGCTGTCGCAGCCGGCCAGCATCGCGGTTTTTCCCTCGGCCTCGAGCGCGATCATCGGTTGCTCCGCCGGCGAGACGTCAATCTTCTCATGCCGAAAAAGGCCGCGATTTCCGAGCAACACCCGGCAGCCATCGACTGTACCCAGGACGCCGTAGCCGGGGACGGAATCGAATGTGGTCAGAGGCGCAAGCCGGAGATTCTTTCCCCTGGCTGAGCGAACGATCGCTTCGGCGAGCGGATGCTCCGATCCGCTCTCTAGCGCCGCCGCCAGACCGAGGACATGATTTTGGTCGAAGCCTGGGAAGGGCAGGATATCGGTGACTTCGGCCTGGCCTCGGGTGAGAGTCCCGGTTTTATCAAACACGACACTGGTAAGTTTCTCAGCGCGTTCGAGAATTTCGCCGCCGCGGATCAGGATGCCCATCTCGGCACCGCGCCCCACTCCGACCATCAAGGCCGCAGGGGTGGCAATACCGAGGGCGCAGGGGCAGGCGATGATCAGAACGGCGATGAATGCCAGCAGCCCTTGAGGAAAGTTTCCGGCGATCCACCATCCCGCAAACGCAATCACGGCGGTACCCACCACTGCAGGCACGAAATATGTGGTGACCCGATCTGCCAGCCGTTGGATCGGCGCGCTGCTGGCTTGGGCCTCCTCAACGAGCTTGATTATCTGGGCGAGAGCGGTTTCGGCGCCGATCCTGGTGGCGCGGAAGCGGAACATTCCAGTGCGATTCAAGGTGCCGCCGATTACCTGCGAACCAACGCGCTTCTCCACCGGGATCGATTCGCCGGTGAGCATCGATTCGTCGACCGCCGACGAGCCGTCGATCACCACGCCGTCGGTGGGGACCTTTTCTCCCGGCCGCACCACAACTGTTTCCCCGACCATCAGGCTCTCGGCAGGGATTCCCACTTCGGAACCGTTGCGAATCACGCGCGCAGTCGCGGGCTTAAGGTCGAGCAGCTTGCGCACGGCCGCGGAAGAGTGAGTCTTGATGATCTCCTCCATGTACTTACCGAGGAGCACGAAGGCGATAATGACGGCAGAGACTTCGAAGTAAAGCGCGCGCTGATCGACCTTTACCGGGAGGGCTTCAGGAAAAAAGAGCACTGCAATGCTGTAGAAATACGCGACGGAGGTGCCCAACGCGATCAGGAAATCCATGTTGATTGCCGCGGTGCGAAGGGCGTTCCACGCACCCCGGTAGAAGCTCCATCCACCGATGAACTGCACCGGCGTCACGAGCACAAACAGCCATACCCCCCAGGTGAACCATGGCAATCGCGGAATCGGCGCCCAGGTGACGATCGTCGCGCCGGCCGCCAGAGCGATAAATGCACCTGCGCGCAGGATTGCGAGCGCGAGCACGCCGGTGAGCGCGATCGCGACGCGCGTGCGCATCGATTTGAGTTCGGCGTCGGGCGATTCGAACGTCCGTTGACAGTTGACGCTGCAAAAGTAATAGGTGCGGCCGGCTCGCTCCGTCCGCAATGAGGTGGTCTTATCGACGACCATCCCGCAAATTGGATCTTTTGCCAGATTCCGGACGGAGTATCCGGCAGCGGCATACCCGGCCGGATGATGAACCGCGCGAGGGATGTCATGAGGTGTAACTGGTTCGACGGCTGCCTGCGCGCGCCGCGCGTATGACTCGGGGTGTTGCTTGAAGCTGTCCAGGCAACGCTGCGAGCAGAAGAGATAGGTGTGGCCGTCGAAGGCGCAGGTACCCGCGGCGCTTTCGGCGTCCACATCCATGCCGCAGACCGGATCGATCTGGTTCATTTCATTCCAAATCTCCTGAAGCAGACAAGATCTATCATGGAAGGCACTTGCTAGTGATCCACTCGATTAGCATGACCGCCGATGCGCAAGAGGATTGAGCAGTTCCCGGCCCAATCGTGGCTTGAGATTCCTCGTAGCTCCCTACGATTCGGAAGCTCGGGCCAGTCGGGGATTGACAAGACACAATGTCGCCGAGCGACCTTTAAAGATAGAATGGATGGAGATGCGCGTCGAAGCGCAACGCCGCACGGAATTCGTGAGATGCCCAGTGGACGGTCGCGGCCACTTGAAAACCGATCGCTATCGATTTTGTCCGGTGCTTTTCGCGGCCGGCCTGGTT
>JASHZA010000272.1 GCA_030042765.1 Candidatus Binataceae bacterium
AACCCGTATGGCGGGAAAAAAGCGAATGTCCGATCCCCGATTCAGAGGTACGATTCAGAGGCCCGACTCTGTGTACTCCGTGACGCATATGCAGATGCGACGGATGTCACAGGTTATTTAGAGAATCATTCAGGCAGCCTGCCTGCGATCATCACCTCCGCGATGCGATGGCGGCGTTGCTAGATCGCAGCGAAGCGTCGAGTTGAGAACCGAATGATCGCCAGCCACCTTGCTGAAGTTCAGCTCGGCTTCGAGCGTGCCGGATGCAGTCCGGGGCGAGATCATGGCGCTGCCTGGCCAACGCTCACCGGCAGTCCCATCTCGCTCAGACCGGCGGTCTTCGCGCGGCCTTTCTGAACGCTCGATAAGTTGAGTAGCGGGTTGCGTGGCCGCTGGACTCGGCGCCGCCGGTCCCGTTTTGCGTCCGTTCGAACGTACGCTCGCGACACGGATCGGCTGACGGCCCGGCAATCGGCCTCCTGCGAAGCTCCCATTGCCGGGGCTGGGGGCGTAGCGCTATACCATCGGTTTGGGATGAGACGTGCTGAGCCGCCGTCGCGGCGAGGCACGGTCCCAGATCAAAAACGGACAACCGTAATCCTGGGAGGTCGCCATGAGAGCTGCAGTAATGGAAGCGGTCCGCAAGCCGCTCGTCGTCAAGGAGATGCCCGATCCCGCGTGCCCGCCCAACGGCGTTATACTCCGAGCGGAGGCTGAGGGTATCTGCCGCTCCGACTGGCATGCTTGGTCGGGTGATTGGGCCTGGATCGGATTGGTTCCGCCGATGCCTCTGGTGATGGGTCATGAGTTCTGCGGCGTAATCGAGGAAGTCGGCAAGGAGGTCAAGAATTTCAAGAAGGGCCAGCGTGTGCTTGTGCCATTCAGCCAGGGCGACGGCATCTGCGAGTACTGCCGCAACGGTCATTCCAACGTCTGCGCCAACGCCTCGATCCCCGGCTTTTCCTACTGGGGCGGCTATGGCCGCTACGTTGGTATCCCCAACGCCGACCAGAATCTGGTGCCGATGCCCGATGACGTCGGCTTTCTCGAAGGCGCCTCGATGGGCTGCCGTTTCATGACCTCCTACCACGGCGTGGTCGATCGCGCGCAGGTACGGCCGGGCGAATGGGTTGCGGTGCACGGATGCGGTGGTATCGGCCTCTCCGCGATTCACGTCGCCGCAGCGATAGGCGCCAATGTTATCGCGGTCGATCTCGACGGCCGCAAGCTCGAATTGGCGAAATCGGTAGGGGCAAGCCACATCGTCAATGCCAAGAACGGCGACCCGACCATGGAAATCTTCGACATCACGCAAGGCGGCGCGCATGTATCTGTCGATGCACTCGGTATCGCTACGACTTGCCGTAACTCGATTATGAGCCTTCGCAAGCAGGGACGGTCGCTCCAGATCGGCCTCACCACATCCGCCGAGAAGGGCGAAGTCGCGGTGCCAATTGACCGGATGGTCACGATGGAGCTGCAGTTAATCGCGTCGCTCGGGATGCCGGCTTCGCGATATCCCTCGATGCTCCAGATGGTCGAGGCAAAGAAGCTCAACCCCAAGGCGATGATCACCGAGACGGTCGGGCTCGACGGCGCTTCGCGCGTGCTCGAGGAGATGACCAACTTCCAGAACGTCGGGGTTTCGGTTATCGATCGGTACTAAGCTCCGATCGTGCGTGAGCCATCGAGAGGGCTTGCCTGCGCGGGCCCTCTTTGTTTTCAGCACTCCCGCGGACGCATCACACCGAGAGAACGATGAAAGCCATCCTGATCGAGAAGCCCGGCGATGAGAAGGTTCTCAAGCTTGGTGAGATCCCCGACCCCGTGGCTGGCCCGGAAGACATCCTGATCGACGTCAGATATGCCGCTCTCAACCGCGCGGATCTGATGCAGCGCCAAGGATTCTATCCGCCGCCGCCGGGGGCGTCGCCAATCCTCGGCCTGGAATGCGCGGGCAGAGTCGCGGCTGTCGGCAGCGCGGTCAGGGGATGGCAGGTCGGTGACCGCGTGATGGCGCTGTTGGCGGGAGGCGGCTACGCCGAGAAGGCCGTGGTGCATCACGGTTCTGCGATGCATATTCCGGCTGCCTTGACTGACGAAGAGGCGGCCGCGATTCCCGAGGTCTTTCTGACGGCGTTCGTCAACCTGTTCATACTGGCCGAGGTCAAACCGGGTGAATCGGTACTGATTCACGGCGGCGGCAGCGGTGTGGGCACGGCGTCGATCCAATTGCTGCGCGAGGCAGGCGCGCGATCGATCGTAACGGCGGGGTCCGATGCCAAGTGCGAACAGTGCCTGCGCTTCGGTGCCGACGTAGCGATCAATTACAATGCCGGACCCTTCGCGCCCAGGGTCAAGGCTGCCACCAGCGGCCGCGGCGCCGACATTATTCTGGACAGTATTGGTGCCGCCTACCTGATGCCGAATCTTGAGGCGCTTGCCCACAGTGGCAGGCTGGTTCTGATTGGCCTGATGAAGGGCGCCAAGACGGAAATCGATCTAACCACGGTCCTGCGGCGCCATCTCAGGATCTTCGGTTCCACGCTGCGCGCGCGTTCTGCACGCGAGAAGGCGGAGATCGTGACCGCCTTCGTTGCCCGGTTTGGTCCGGCGCTCGAGGCCGGTAAGCTCCGGCCGCCAATCCACAAGGTGCTGCCCCTGGCGGAGGCCGCGGAGGGCCACCGGATGATGCAGGCGAGCGAACACTTCGGCAAAATCGCCTTGCGCGTCAGCTAGGCCGTCGCCGTCCATACGTATCTCCCGACGCAGCTTTCCCGTGGAGGCTATCTGGTTTCGCTTCATTGTCCGGCGTAGTTTCTAGACGTTAGAGATGGTCTACGCTTGGCTGTACCGCCTGCCGCTGAGGGAGGAGGAGGGGGGATGCCTAGGACGAGATCCGCGCTGCCATGGCGAACAGCCGTGCTCTTCGGTGCTCTGTTTCTGGTCGCATGGTGGATTGAGGATTGCGTAATTTACTCGGTCGCGTGGAGTGAACTCGCGATCATCCGCCTGGCGCGCTCACTTGCCGATACTATCGGCCTGACTCTCTTCGTTAGTCTCATCGGTCAGGCGATCCGGTTCGTCGGCCATCTTATCGCCGCCGTCCTGGGGTTGATCGTCGCGGCAATCGCCGAGGCCTTTGACGCGCTTCCAGCCACATGGCGGCA
>JASHZA010000273.1 GCA_030042765.1 Candidatus Binataceae bacterium
CCGACTGGGCCGGATTTCTTAAGGATATCAATAGCTTCGGCGTTATCGTCGAAGTCGGCGACCACCTGGCGCGCCGTGGCCGCGGCCGGCCTTATCTGCGTCGGCGCCGCTCGTGCACGTTCCGCCGCGGCTGCCCCGTCTTGTGCTGAAGCGATTGCCCCCACCTGTTTAATCCCTATCTGCCTCCACGCAGGGTCGCAAGAGCCTCCACCATAGCCTCGACCGCAAAATCCAGTTCCTCCTCTGAAATCGTCAACGGCGGCGCGATTCGGACCACCCGCTCTGCGTTGAGTGTCCAATTGATAACCACCCCGCGTGCGATGGTCTCGGCCACGAACTGACGGGCTCTTGCGGCCTCTCTGAACTCGATTCCAATGAGCAGACCGATTCCGCGAACGGCCAGAACCTCGGGACCAATGAAACCCTCCAGGCGTCTGCGCAGTCGCTCCCCGATGGTCTCAGCCCTCTCCCATAAGCGTTGGTTGATGATGAAATCGAGGGCGGCCAGTCCCGCCGCGCATGAGACCGGGTGACCGCCAAAGGTCGTGATGTGACCGAGCGGCGGATTGCGCGACAGCGTGCCCACGAGCTTTCCACTCGCGCAGAACGCGCCGAGCGGCATTCCTCCGCCAAGCGCCTTCGCCAAGACGACCATATCCGGGACGATATGGTAGTGCTCGAAGGCAAAAAGGCGACCCGTCCGTCCAAAACCGGTTAATACCTCGTCAAAAATCAGTATAGCACCGGTTTCATCGCAACGCCCCCTCAAAGCCGCCATAAACTCCACTCCCGGGATCCTGACTCCTCCTTCGGCTTGAACGGGCTCTATCACTACGGCCGCGACCTGCTCATCGATTGCATCTAGTGCCCGGGCGTCGCCATAGGCCAAATGCCGCACTGGTCCGGGAAGTGGTCCGAATGGTGCGCGAAACGCTTCGTTCCCGGCTAGAGCCAAGGCCCCCATAGTATCGCCATGATAGGCGCCTTCGAATGCCACCAAGGCCGAGCGTCCGGTATACTTGCGCGCGGTCTTGAGCGCGCCTTCAATCGCCTCGGCCCCGCTATTGGTCAGGTAAACGCGATCGAGGGCGGCTGGAAGGAGGCTTGCCACGCGCGCCGCCATTTTCGCCTGAGTTTCGATTACGTACTCACCGTACACCATGACATGAAGGTGGCGCCGCGCCTGCTGCTCAATCGCCGCGATCACCTCGGGATGGCCGTGGCCAAGCGCCGAAACGCCGATCCCCGCAATAAGATCCAGGTAGCGGCGGCCGTCGGTGGCATACAGCCACGAGCCTTGCGCATGGTCAATTTCGAGTCCGATCGGCGACTCGGAGGTCTGCGCTAAATGGCGTACGAAACTGTCGCGCGCTTCGCTCACCCGCCCACCATGCTCCTCAGGAATGCTCCATCGCCGTGCGGCCATTCGATCGGGGGCGATTGCATCGCACCGGCGGCGCAGACGTACGACGCTCCCGATTCCCGCAGAAGCGCGCGGATCTGATCATTTTCCCGCGGACGACCCGCGATCGCGAACGCCTCGACGCGGCCGCGCACAGGCTCGAGCCGGTGTTCAAGGTCAGCCGCTTCGAAAAATGGTGAGACATAAAGCGTGCGAAATCCGGGCGACTCGGTAAAGCGGGCCTCCCGGTCGTAAATAACCGTCCAGCCCAGTCCGGCGCCCTCCCACAGTTGGACGCTGTCCCCGCCAAGCCCGCGCCATCGTGCGCTCTCTCTTGCGCGCCGGACGGCGGCAGCATCTTCAAGCCGCAACTGCCGAGGTGGTGGAAGCGCTCGCGCGAGCCGCTCGATCGCTTCAGCCATCCTGGCGGCGAATACAGAAGCATGCGTTCGGTCTCCATCTTCGACGAAGATGTGATGGGGCGAGAGACATCCCCGCTGCTCGAACAGGGTAACATCGCGGGCCAGGAGCGCCTCCGGTGCGTCATTGCGGCCACCGCCCATGCTTGAATCGGCCGCGACGATCGCACCGCTGACCCGATGTCCGAAGCCGGCGAAGCATTCGTCCCCGTTACCGGCGATCGCGGCGCGGAAACGTGCGGAAGGGCTCAGGTTTGCGACCGTGTCATCGTCTCCGAATACGACGATGCGATCGCAGCTTTCGCGCAACATTGCCGTCAATTCGGTCTGTTCGCGGCTCCAGTTGAAAACGGCTATTCGCGAGGCGAGTCCGGGACTATACCGCCCGATCGAGTCTGCGAAATTATGCATAAAGTCGGGTGCCGACGCCGTGGCTTTGACTATCACCGAACATCCGGCGATAAGGGCGATCGCAACCTCGTGCAGTCCCGCGCCGGGGAGGTTGCCTGGCATCACGAAGCCGACGAGGTGGCGTCGCGGACGGACTTTGCGTGAAAAGGCTTCCAGTTGCGCACGCGAAAACGGTGCGGTGAGCGCTTCAATCGATTTGGCCAGCAATTCCTCGGAGTATCCCGATCGTTCCGCGATTCGCTCGAACATCTCCCGGCCCCGAGACGTGTCCGGGCGGCACACTTCTGCGCACGCTTGCGCGAGTGTGGACGCGGCCTCGGGCGGAGAGACGAAAGCGTCCAGAGCGGCGGCTCGTAGAGCCGCCGCCGCCCGGCGGAGGTCGTCGGCCAGAATCGGCGTGACTTGCTCCAAGACCACCGAATTTACACTTCTGCGCCGCTTGGCTGGTCCGCGGCCGCCAGATCTCTCATACCGTTCGATGCCCGGTTGCGTTGGTGCGACCACGCGACCGGAATTCCTCTATCGCAAGGGCGCATCCGCGCGAATCGCCAGCGGCGCGCCCGATAATCGCGACCCCGTCCCCGCTCAAGACACCGAAATCCTCGGTCATCAGGGCCGAGATGGAGCCGACGTTGGCGAGATCGAAAAACGTGAGCAACCCAACTTCGCCTTTGCGCACCGGCTCGAGCGTTACTGGATCAAGCGCGGTTGCGCGCAGCCATGGCGGCGCGAGTTTGATCCTGCTGTCCGGCAGGGCGTTGTAATCGGAGTTGAAGCTCGTAGCATCGTAGAGCTGCGAACACATCTCCGTCATCCCGTACTCGTTTAGCGCCATCTCCGGAGCGATTCCCAGCCGGTGATGAGCTTCCGCGACCATCTGGCCGGCGCTCAACGGTACCGCCTGACCCTTCGCTCCACCCGTGTCCATCAGGCGAGATGCCGCAGGCAGTTCTATCGAGATTCCGCCCGCTCTCATCGCCGCAAACAACGCCGCGAACGAAGCGGTCGTCCCCAGTATTGTGACCGGTGTCTGTCCTCGCGCGATTTCGCGTAGAAATCCGATCGCCGCCGCAGTATCGACCGCGTATGGCGTTGCGGCACATATCACTTCCTCGCCACCGAACTCATCGAGACACCAGCTTATCATCTGAGAAAGGGAAGATTCGGGCATCCGGGCCGCCGTCGGATGAAGCGCGAGCATTGCGGTGCGTCGCCGGTCGGGGAACATCATGCGCCGCATATGGCCAAGCGCGGAGGCGCGATAGACCAGCGGCCGCAGCACGAGGTGGCGGCCGCGTTCATTCTTGCCGATGGTGGTGCCACTGGTCATAAAGAGTCTTGCCGTCCCTGACGCAGGTTCCTCCTGGCTTTCCGTTCGTGCGTATTTGAACGCGACCGTGCTCACCGCTGGAATTGCAGCGACGGTCCGTATCGTGTCCGGAGCCACACCGCGGGACATGCAATACGCGCGATAGGGCGGCACATTCTCGAACTGGTAGCGGTAAACTTCGAGCGCCAGCGGTTCGAAAGCCGCCGGGTCAGGTGAATGGATGAACGCGAGGACCTGGTCGTAAATGGACGCCACGGATGCCGACGCAGGCACAGCCACCCCCAGATGATGGCATCAGCGTGCGTGCGGGTTCAATGGCGTCCGAGCATGCTTTTAGTGTGTGACGGGACGCTGCCTCCTGCTATTCAATCGGCGTTCACATTCTGGTAAAGGTTCATCCAACATTTACGGCCCCCGCCTCGGAGGGGCGGACCACATGAAAAAGTTCATTGCTGGCGTGGTGGTGGGGTTGGTGGTGAGTCTGGGGGTGGGGTTTGCTGCGCCTGGTGTCGATCATAACGGTCTGTTCTGGAACAAACTCAACGTTTCCGCGAAGACGGGCTATATCAACGGCTACAGCGACGCGATGCAGGTCAGCATCGGGAAGCTCGACAGCCTCACCTTTGCCGCTGCGCTGTTCCACTGGAAGGGTGCCGACAAGATCATCAAGCAATTGTCGCGCGAGCTTTCGATGTCCGACGTCAGCGCAGACGACGCCGTCAAAAAGCTCGACTCGCTCTATTCCAACCCGAAATACGGCGATCTCGACCTCGCTCAGGCGATGCAACTCCTGGCTCCGCGCGACCTGACCATGCCGCCGGCGGCAACCGCCTCAAGCAGCCAGGCGTCCGACGCCCGCTAGGCGAGGCTTCGATCCGCACAACCGCAGGGCGGACGTCTCACATGGCCGCCCGCGCTCATTTTTACGCCCCGCTCAGGGCGTCGCGCCTCTGAGCCCCCGCCGTCTCATGCGTTGACAGAGGATGGCCGCTGACCCTGGAGCTATCCGCCTTGGACGGGCTGCGGGCCCGTCATGACGGCAGGCGCGGTTCGCCCGGCTTGGCCGCGGACCCGTCCGCCGCTGTCATTTCGTTGGTGACATAAAGGAAAAGCGTCCAGAAACTGCGCGACCAAGGGACAACGCCAACCCCCAGCGCTACCGCTATCGCCGCCGGGATTGTGAGTTGCGCAATTTCGGAGAAGCCGAAAAACATCAGCACGGCCCACGAAGCCAGCACGCCGGTAACGGCGGCGGAGTAATCGATTACCATTGGCCCGATCCATTCGCCCTCGTTCTTCCAGAACGTCGAGTTACAGGCCGGGCATGTGGAATTCATCCCGAAGTACGACTTGAACATCCGGCCTCGGCCGCACGCCGGGCACTTGCGTGCCAGAGCTCGACCAACCAGAACCCATCCGGAAGGCCGCACCTCGGCTCCACCCTTGTTCCCGCGGCTTGCCGCAAACTCATCCCACGACATGCCGATGATCAGCCAGACGCCAACCAGGGTGAGCACGCCTACCGCGCCAAGCGCCGCGAGTATCGCCAGCGCAATTTGCTGATTGATGTTCATTGTCGGATGCTTCCGGGTACGTAGCCTCAATCATATCGGACTGCAAGCATGTTGATGACCGCATCTTCTTTGTTCATTCTCGTCTGACGTGAAACTGTCCCGCGAGTTCTATGCCCGGCCGGTGCTCGTTGTCGCCCGCGAATCGATCGGAAAACTGCTGGTTCATCGTACCTCTGAGGGCGTGGCGGCGGGTCGAATCGTCGAGGCCGAGGCGTATCGCGGTCCGCTCGATTTGGCGGCGCATAGCTCGCGCGGGCTGACCAAACGGACGGTTGCGATGTTCGGTCCGCCCGGTTACGCCTACGTCTACTTTCTGTACGGCACTTGCTGGGCGATGAACATCGTGGCCGCCTCCGAGGGGGAGCCGCACGCGGTCCTGATCCGGGCGCTCGAGCCGATGAGCGGGCTCGCGCTGATGGCGCGGCGGCGCCGCAAGCCTCTCGATTCGCGCGATCTGACCAGCGGTCCGGGCAAACTGACGCAGGCGCTTGCGATCACCGGTGCCGATTACGGACGCGACCTTTGCGGCGACCAGCTGTTTTTGGAAGAAGCCCACGATCGCCGCGCATTCAGGATCGGCCGCTCTCCGCGAATCAACGTGAATTACGCCGGCTCCTGGGCGGCGCGGCCATGGCGCTTTTATGAACGCGGCAATCGCTACGTCTCAGTGCCGCCGCGAAACTAGAACCGCTCAGCCCCAGACCTCCTTTGCGGTTTCCACCACCAGTCG
>JASHZA010000274.1 GCA_030042765.1 Candidatus Binataceae bacterium
AGGAATTCGACTTTGTCAGTAGCGGCGGTTTGAATCACTCGTTGCACAGGCGCATTGTTTAGAAGCCGAAAACAGAGAAAATAAGCCTGAAGCGCCCGAAATCCGCACAACGTAGCGCAATTCGGATTGCGATTGAGCATGAAGGGAGCGTCGTCCCAATGGCTGATGGAAGCTCACCGGAGCGCACGGGTGAACCCGTTCACCAGACGGCGACATCCGCGCGTACGCCGGGGGGTGAAGCGCCAAGTGCCCAACCAGTGACGGAAAAGCCGGCCGAAAAGAGGCCATGGTGGATGTGGGCCGCCGGCGGCGTAGTTGCCGTTCTGGCCTTGATCAAAATAATCCCCTGGGTCGTCAACGCCTTTCAGACCGTGTCTACCGACGATGCCTACGTCAACGGGCACGTGACCTTCGTCGCACCGCGGGTGCCCGGTCAAGTCACGCGCGTCCTGGTCGATGACAACAATCGCGTGCGCAAGGGCAACTTGCTCGTAGAGCTCGACAAGGAGCCCTACCGGGTTCAGGTACAGATAGCGCAAGCCGCGCTGGCGGTGGCCCAGGCGAATCTTGTAGCAGCACAAGCCAAGGTTCGAGGTTTGGCCGGGCTGGCCCGCAGCGAACGGTTCGATCTGGACCACTCGATGGAAGAACTCAACAACCAGGTCGCCGAGCTGCACGCCAAAGTAGCTGCCCTGGAAGCCGCAAATGCCACGTTCGCGAAGGCCCAGGCCGACTACCGGCGCGAACAGGAACTGCTCAAGCGCCAGGTCATATCGCAGCAGGTATTCGATGCGTACCTGGAGACCTATTCGGTGGCCAGGGCGCAGGTGGCGAAGGCGCAGCAAGAGGTCTACGAGATTCGCGCCGGGCTAGGGCTCCCACCCAACCCTCCGAACGGCGACGATCTGGCGGAGGTTCCGCCGGATCTGGACCAACACTTTTCGGCGGTCAAAGAGGCGCAATTCCGTCTGGTGGAAACCGCCGCGCAACTCGGGGTCGTTCAACCGTTCAAGCAGACACCCAAGGAGATGATCGCCGATTTCCTAAAGCGGGACCCCTCGGGCAATATCGATACGATCCTCGATGAGCTGCTCAAGGACGCTCCGGACGTCAAGCAGGCCGAGGCCAATTTGCTCGAGGCCCAGGCGGATCTTCACCAGGCCGAGCTGAAGCTTTCCTATTGCGACGTGGTGGCCGACATCGACGGCGTCGTGACTCGCCGCAACGTCAACCCGGGCAATCATGTCGTCGCCGGCGAAGAGTTGATGGCGTTGCGATCGCTGACCGAGATCTGGATCGACGCCAACTTCAAGGAGACGCAACTTCGCGAGTTGCGTATCGGGCAGCCCGTGGATTTGGACGTGGACATGTACGGGAGGCGGCAGCGCTTCCACGGCCGTATCTCGGGCTTCACGATGGGAACCGGGTCGACGCTCGCGCTGCTGCCGGCCGAGAATGCGACCGGCAACTTCGTCAAGGTCGTGCAGCGCCTGCCGGTGCGAATCGATCTGACCGGCTACAATCCCGACAAGACACCGCTCTTCATTGGGCTGTCGGTTACTCCCTACGTGCACATTTACGAGAAGCCTACCGGACCGAATGCGGGGCGGTTCCTTCAAGCCTCGCTCGCCGGCAAGCTCCCGATGCTTCCGCCAAATCCTCGATGAGTGCGGCAGCGTTCAGGGCGCCACTCGCCAGGCGATTGGCAGCTCCCAGTCCCTGGTTGATCGCCGCGGCGGTGGTGATCCCGACCTTTATGGAGGTCCTGGATACGACGATCGCGAACGTCGCCCTGCGGTATATCGCGGGGGGCTTATCGGCAGCGAACGTCGACAGCGAGTGGGTGATCACCAGCTACCTTGCGGCCAACGCGATAATCCTGCCGATTTCGGGCTGGATCGCGTTGCGGCTGGGCAGGCGGAACTATTTTTTACTGTCGATCGCCGTTTTTACCCTGGCTTCGGCCCTGTGCGGGATGGCCGGAAGCCTGGCTTTTATAATCGGTTCGCGAGTGCTGCAGGGCGTGGCCGGCGGCGGGTTGCAGCCCTCGAGTCAGGCGGTGCTGCTCGACGCGTTCCCGCAAGAGAAGCAGGGACAAGCGATGACGGTCTTCGGGATGGCGGCGTTGCTCGCGCCGGTGGTCGGGCCGACTCTCGGGGGCTATATCACGGACAATTACGGCTGGCGCTGGATTTTTTATCTGAACGTGCCGGTCGGCATGCTGGCCTTTTTCATGTGCAAGGCGCTGGTAAGAGACCCGGAATATCTGCAAGCCGAGCGGGCCGCGAATCGCGCGCGGCGCGAGCCTTTCGACACTTTGGGGCTCTGTCTACTGAGCCTGACCATGGTCTGTTGGGAGATAATGCTGAGCAAGGGGCAACAGTGGGATTGGCTGGGCGACCCCTTCCTGCGTGTGCAGACGCTGATGGTCCTGTTCGCGATCGGCTTAGGCGGTCTGGTTTATCGCGAGTTGCGGGTGCGCAATCCACTTATCGCGCTGCGGACACTCGCCGATCGGAACTTCCGCATGTGTTGCATCATAATTTTCTGCGCCTACGGCGTGCTCTATGCGAACACGATCTCGCTCCCTGCCCTGTTGCAGTCGCTTTTTGGCTACGATGCGACAACTTCGGGGCTCGTTCTATCGCCGGCCGGGATATTCGCAATCGGCATGCTCGTGGTGGTCGGCGCCGCTCTGGCGCGTGGGGTCGACGCGCGCTATCTGATGGCCGGGGGGCTGTTCGTCATGGCGCTGGGGAACTATTGGATGGCGCGCCTCAACCTGGAGATTAGTCCCTTTCAGGTGGTTTGGCCCAGAGTGGTGTTGATTGTAGGACTGTCGATGATGTTCGCGCCCCTTAATGTGGCGGCGTTTATCTATCTGCCGAAGGAGGTGCGCGGCGCCGCGGTTGGATTGCTCGCTCTGCTGCGGACCGAAGGCGGCAGCGTGGGGACCTCGGTCGCGCAGATT
>JASHZA010000275.1 GCA_030042765.1 Candidatus Binataceae bacterium
AGCACCTGCTGGGTGCGCAGTCCGATCAGTTGCTCGGCCTCGTCCGGCAGAGCCATCGCTTCGCGAAAGCCCGGCAATTGCAGGGCATTGACGCGCGCGCCGGCCGAAATCACCACAGGCAGCGCCTCGTACGCGACCCGAACGATGTTGACCTCGGGCTGCTGCTCCGTGAGCGTGAGCGAGCGCACCTGGCATCCGGCACGAAACGCAACGTCCGCGATGCCGTATTCCTCGCGGCACAGATCGCGCCAGAGCGTGAAATAAGCCCTGACCTTGCAGATCTCCGGCACCAGTTCGATACCGCTATTGATGAAGAAGGAAATGCGGCGGACGGTTTGCTCAAACGCCGCTGGGCTGATCTGCGGCCGCAAGGCGTCGAGGATCATCAAGGCGTTGCCGAAGGTATAGCCGATTTCCTCGGCCGGTCCAGCGCCGCTTTCCATGTAGTGATAGCCGCAGCAGTTGATCGGGTTCCAGTTGGGAACGCGCTCGACCGCGAACCGGATCATGTCGGTGGAAATGCGAAACGAGACCTCAGGATCGAAGATCGAGGTGCCCCGCGCGACGAATTCCTTCATAAGATCGTTCTGCGTGGTGCCGCGGAGTTCCGTCCATGGTACTCCCCGCTTTTCCGCGACCACGAGATAGAGCGCAAGGACAAACGGCGCGGTCGCGTTGATAGTCAAGGAGGTGTTGATCTTCTCGAGGGGGATTCCGTCAAGGAGTTCCTCCATATCGCGCCAATGGCAAATAGACACTCCCGCCTTGCCCACCTCGCCGCTGGCAACCGGGGCATCGGGGTCGTAACCGTTTTGAGTCGGGAGGTCGAAGGCGATCGAAAGCCCGCGCTGGCCTTCCTTGAGGTTGCGCAAGAAACGGCGGTTCGCATCGCGCGCGTCACCAAAGCCCGCATAGGTGCGGATAATCCAGGGTTCTCGCGCGGACTTCGCCGCCGCTTCGCTCTTGCGGATCGATTCGGCCATCTTGATCTCCCGGCCCGGCATGGTGCGTGGCACGCGATCGGTGCCGGACGCTGCCAACATAGAGCGTAGTTGCGCTTGCTCTTTGATTCCAGCGGCTAACTTGAGGGTTGCGTGCCAAACTCGAACGACAGTGGCGAAGCAGCGGAGTCAGCCAACTGCCTGGTCAAGTCGGCCAGCAATGCGGACTCGGCGAGTCCCCGGCGTTCGTGCAACACGATGTGTGGCGCACCGATCTGGCGCCTCAGCACTTCAAGCGCGCGAGCTTCCCGGTTTTTGCGCTTCAGTTCAGAGCGCGCAACATCGGCGAAATAGTCAAGATGGCGCAGCGCCGATTCGCGTGTGGCGCGCCGGACCATCCGCGCAACATCCACGGCCTCGAACATGGCCGGGCTTCTCCGATTAAAGACCACGGCGGCGACCTCCAGGTCCAACTGATCGAGCGCGCGGCTCAGTTCGAGCGTCTCGGCCACCGCGAGCGGCTCCGCCGTTGTAACCGCAACCATCGCGCAGAGTGCGCGGTCGCGGAAAAAGCGCGCGACCTGGTCGGCCTCACGGCCGACCAGGCTCTCACCGAATCTCTCGCGTGCCACGAAGGGCATCCGCAGCATGCTCAGGGCCTGGCCGCTGGCGGGGGTGTCAAGGACGATCACGTCCCAGCGCGGCTCGTTTGAGGGCCTCCGCTCGATCGCGTCGTAGATTTTCCCCATCATCATGAGCTCGCGTACCGCGGGTGCCGCGCTCACAAAGTGCTGATAGATCGAGCTGCCGAAGACGATCCGGAGAATCGGGCGTGGCACCACCTTTCCGAGGTAGTCTTCGAGCGATTCCTGCCCGCCGAGGAACATCCCCCACAGGTTCGCCGCGAGGCGGCGAGGAGCGAAGCCGGGCCGTTTGCCGAAACCTGCGGCCAGGGGCGTCTGTGGGTCGGTCTCGATCGCCAGCGTGCGCAGTCCACGGCCGGCGGCAAGCATCGCGAGCGCTCCGCTCACACTGGTACGGCCGACGCCGCCCTTGCCGAGCACGGCGATGATTCGCCGTTCAAGCAACTCGTTGATGATGTTGGTCAATTACCAGACTCCCGCTTCTCGCCAGGATGAGGCAGCGGCGCGGCGCATTGCGCGCCGCTGCGCCCGACCAGAGCGAAATCGGAAAGGCTAAAGGAAGCGGCGGTTCTCGCGTTCGTCGGGGAGGTCAAGCCCGAGCGCCACCAGCTTGCGATCGACATACTCCTTATAGGCCTGCCTGATCTCCGCGTTACCTACGCTCTTGAGGCCCCAATGAATGAACTTCAGCGTATTGGGCGAATCGGAGCGGCCGAACATGTCGAGGGCGGCGGCGTACCACTTGCCGAGCAGCGCTTGGGCGAGAATGCGTCCCTTTCTTTCGCTGCAAATCTCGCGCAGAAAGTAATAACCCATCTCGGAATGGCCGAATTCGTCGCGTTCGACCGTGCGCGAGATCTTGCGCAGCGGCAGATAGCTCGATTCGCGCCAGTCGCGCGAATGGAAAGCGCCGTTGAGATCTATCAGGAAGTGGAAATAGGCGTCGTCAGCCCAGGTTTCCTTCGGCAGATGGAATGCGTAATGGGCATAAGGAACATCGCGTAGCGCAAAATCCTTGTCCAAGCCAACGGCGAGGCGATGGAACATTATCGCGTGTTTCAATTCCTCAGCGAGGTACTCGGACTTGAGCAGTTTGGCTTCGGGGGTAGGCGCCAGCGTTTCCGCGGCATCGAGACAGGTACTCATCAGGCCAAGGAAGCTCTTGTTGCCGGCCCGCTCGCCCTCATGGCGCAGCATCTTCATTAGCAGGCTTTTGTATTCCTCGGGCAGTTCGTCGCCCTCGTCGAAGACGTAGCCAGGCCGCGCGGTCTTGCAACTCAGACCGGGCAGCGGATCACCCTGGGCGTAAACTGATGACCAGAAGGGCCAGAGACCGGCGCCGCGATCGCGCCTGGACTCGGCTGCCGCGCCGAGATTATCGAATTCGCTGTCATTCTGCGTCATGGGTATAGCTCCTGGCCTCACGCCCCGAGTGCTTATTCTATCATTTTCAGCTGAGGTTCGTGATCGCGGCCTCGGCCCGCACCGGATCCATGGCGCGGGCGCGCTCCGCTTGATAGCCGAATTTGCAACCCATCAGCCCCGCGGCGTAGAGGTCGAACTGGGTGTTGAGCATGGCCTTCGCCATCGCGGGCAACAACCTGTCGCCGACGCATCCGAGCAGGCTCCCGCAACGGCCGCATCTGAGGCGATAATAAGTCCCGTAAGTTGCGACGATCAGCTCGATGCCCCAGAGCGCATAGGCGTCGCGGATCTCGTCGAGAATTTCGTTCATCCCTTACGATCCTCCCTCACGGACGAGCTTGCGGGCGATATCGTCCCGGAGGGCTTTTTTAGAGATTTTGCCCACGGCGGTGGTTGGCAACTCATTAATCACTTCGAGCCTCTCGGGCAACTTGAAACGAGCGATCCGCTTCTCTTCCAGAAAGCCGCACAAACGCTGGAAGTCGAGAGCCGCGCCGGGGCGCAGGACGACATAAGCGCACGCGCGCTCGCCCAGCACCGGGTCAGGCATCGAAACGACCGCGGTGTTTTGCACCGCCGGATGAGTCAGGATGAGATTCTCGATTTCCTCGGCGCTGATTTTCTCGCCGCCGCGGTTGATTAGATCCTTACGGCGGCCTTCTACGACGAAGTTGCCGCTGCGATGGAGGCTCACGATGTCGCCGGTCCGGTAATAGCCGTCGGGCGTGAAGGCGGTCGCGTTGTGGTCGGCGGCCTTGTAGTAGCCTCGAATCGTGTAAGGGCCGCGTGTGATGAGTTCGCCGATTTCGCCGGGCGGAACATTGCGGCCTTCCTCGTCGACGATTCTGAACTCGTCGTCCGCGGACAGCGGGCGGCCCTGGGTCTCGACTATCACGTCGACGGGATCGTCCGGATGCGTCGCGCAGCACAATCCTTCGGCCATTCCATAAACTTGCGTGAGCACAGGACCGATTTCGTCAAGGACGCGGCGCGCGGGTTGGGGATTGAGGCGCGAACCACCGACTGCAAGCGACTTGAGGGAGGAAAGATTTGCGCGGCTGATACGCGGATCGTTGAGCCAACCCACGACCATCGCAGGGACAGCGCAAATCCAGGTGACGCGCTCGCGCTCGATCAGCGGGAAGACCGTTTCGCCGTCGGTATTGGAGGCGAGCACAATTTTGGCACCGGCAAGAAGCCCCGGTTGCACCGCGCCAGCGAGCGGGAAGTTGTGCAACATCGGAACCGCCACCAGCGCGACACCGTCGGCGTCATAGCCGGACTTGGTCGAAAGCAGGCCGGAGTTATAGAGATAATCATCGTGAGTGCGCGGGATTACCTTGGGCAGTCCCGTGCTACCGCCTGAAAGCTGAAACACGGCAGGGGCACCCGCTTCCGGCTCGAGGCGACTGAGGGCCGAAACTGAAACTCGCTCTTCAATCAAATCGCTCAACATGTCAGAAAAGAGTGTCATACCGTCACCGGCGCGGTCGCCCACGACCAGCACTTCGCGTATCGCCGGCAGTGCCTCCCGCAGTTCTTCAGCCATCGCAACGTGGTCGAAGCGGCGATGCTCAGAAGGGATGAGCCAGGCGTACGCATTTGTAAAACGCGCCAGATGCTCGATTTCGCTGTAACGGTGGGCAGGGAGGCACGTGACCGGAATCGCGCCGACCTTGAGGCAGGCGAAGTAGGCAATCACGCATTCCAGGCAATTGGGAAGCTGAAAGATTACGCGGCGACCATTCGAGATTCCCCGCTCAGCGAAATGCAGGGCCATCCGATCGACTGCAAGCCCCAGGTCGTGATAGGTAACGCGGCGGTCCCCGTCGACAACGGCTTCGCGTTTGGCGTGGCGTCGCGCCGTTTCGTCGAAAACGCGGCCGATCGACGTTCCTTTCCAATAGCCGCACCTTTTGTAACGCGCGGTCGCCTCGGCCGGCCATGGCACCATCCCCTCGAACATCGCGGCCTTACCCTACTTCAGCTCCTTGAGCCGGGGATAGACTTCCTTCGCCAGCAGGTCGATTCCCCGTACGGTTTCCTTGTTGTCCAGGAAGCCGGCCTGACCCATCACCAGCAGATGACCGAAGCCGCCGTTGTAATCGTAGAGCGTTTTGATCTGCCGAAACACGGTGTCCGGATTACCGGCGAAGACGATGCCCTGCGCGATTAACCCTTCGAGGTTCGGCTTGTCGTACTTGTAGAGCGAGCCGCCGTTGCGCATTGCCTTCGCCGCAACCTCAGCGGACACATAACCTGGCGGATTGACGAATTGGGGAGCGACCCGGTTCGACTCGATATACCACATGAGCTTGCGCGCGCCGGCAAATCCCTCTTCGTCAGTGTTTCCGACGTAGACCAAAGCGGCGTAAGCAAAGCGGTCGTTCGCGGCTTCCCATCCGGTTTCGCGCGCTCGCTCGCGGTAGGCATTAAAGATGGTTCTGGATCCATCGAAGCCGGTCAGGAAAGTTCCAACCACGTACCGGTGGTCTGCAATCGGCGGAATGCTGCCCGGGCTGAGAGACGTGATCCACACGGGGGGATGCGGTTCCTGGTAAGGACGGGGCCAGATGTTGACCTGGCGATGATGGAAATACCGGCCCTCCCAGCTGAAGGGTCCGTCATGTGAAGTCCACGCCTTCATTATCAGATCGTGTGCTTCCCAAAAGCGCTCGCCCATCCTGACCGGACTCGAGTTGACCGCTGAAATCTCGTAGGGTACGCCGCGCACGAAACCGACCTCGACGCGGCCGCGCGAAAGATTGTCCACCATCGCCATCTCTTCGGCAACGCGGACCGGCTGGCGGCGATTCGCAATCGGATTGCCAAGGATCAGCAGGCGCGCCGTTTTGGTTTCACGCGCAAGGATACCGAGCATGATAGGGGCCGCCGGATCCAGGCAAGTCGCGGTCTGATGGTGCTCGTTGAGCATGATGTCGAGACCGGCATCCTCAGCGTGCAGCCATTCGTCGATATAGCGATGGTACAACTCCGCCCCGACCCTCGGGTTATAAATCTGGTTGGGCAGTACGACCCGAATCGATTCGTAGGTCTCGGGCAAGTAGGGATAGGCGGTCTCGGT
>JASHZA010000276.1 GCA_030042765.1 Candidatus Binataceae bacterium
TCTCCGGGTCCTCGAAATTGAGCGTGTTGACCTTGAGCAGCGCGAAGTAGCGTTCGCCTTCCTTGGGTGGACGTATCAGACCCGAGACGATATCGCCGGTGCGCAGGTTGAACTTCCGGATCTGGCTCGGCGAAATGTAGATATCGTCCGGACCGGGCAGGTAGTTGTAGTCGGGAGCGCGCAGGAAGCCGAAGCCGTCAGGCAGAATCTCGAGCACGCCCTCGCCCAGGATCGACCCGTTGCGCTGGGCCTGCGCCTGCAGGATAGAGAAGATCATCTCCTGCTTGCGCATGTTGGGCGCGCCCTCGATATTGTAGTCGCGCGCGATATGCGCCAATTCGGTAATTTTGGCGCCCTTAAGCGCTTTCAGATTGAGGGTACCGCTGTCGCTTACGATTAACGGGGTGGCGCGCTCCACAGGGACCGCCGCCGCTGGAGCTGAGGGACGTGCGTACCGATCACCCGGAGGTTCGGTCCGGGGCCCCGGCTCGTCGGGCCCGTTTTGAGCACGATGGCTAGCTCCATTCGGCGCGGCGGCATGATGCGATCCGCCGCGGGGCCGGATAATCGCAGTCGGCGCTGCCGGCTGTCCGGACGACTCCTCTACTTGTTCTTGTTGATCGTTTCTGGCTGGTCCTCGACCTTTACTCATAGTTCCTTCCCCGCGACCTTGCAGCCCCCCGAACCCTGAATTTCGTGCTATCAAAAGCGGTGCGCAGGATATCCAGCGCGATACCGCGATCTTGCCCGGCTGTTGCTACCGGTACGTTTCTCTACCGGTACTTTGGAGAAGTGGCCACGGCGCAACGCCCGCCACTCGGTTTACCTCTCTGCTCAACCGCTCTTGGATACCAACGGGGACGCCCGACATCAGAAGTTCTGGAAGCGTCTTGTAGGCGGGTGGGTACGATCTTCCTCGGCGCAACTCGGTGCGGGAGTTTTACCAATAATAACTCCGCTCTCAATTTGTGTCAACTCTGACGATCCGAAGGCCTTCAAAGGCCCGCCTTCCCGACCTGCTCAGGCGGCTTCGATCCATCGGCGAATCACCGTATCGTTCGGCTCTACCCCTCGCGCGGCGACAAACCCCGACATGTCCGCCGGCAGAGGCGCGATGAACTCCACCCGCTCGCCGACGCGGGGATGGGTAATCGTCAACGAGAGCGCATGCAGCGCCTGCCGTCCGCTGAACCCCTGTTCGTCCGCCGCGCAGGCGCCGGTCGATCCTCCTCCGTAGAGCGGGTCACCGAGGCAGGGGTGCCCGATCGATGCCAGGTGCACCCTAATCTGATGCGTCCTGCCGGTCTCCGGGCGGACCGCGACCAGGGTCGACGGATTCTCACCGCCCGCAAAGCGCCGCAGGACGGTAACGCGGCTCACCGCCTCGCGCGGTGTCCGCGACCGCACCGAAATCCGCTTGCGCTCGGTCGGATGGCGCCCGATCGGCCGCGCGATCGTAATCCGGTCGCGTGCGACGACACCGCGCACAATCGCGATATAGACCTTACGCACGCTGCGCTCCTTGAACTGATTGGAAAGGGAGGTACGTGCGAACGGAGTCCGCGCCACCACCATCACGCCCGAGGTCTCCTTGTCCAGCCGATGGACGATCCCGGGCCGCATCACGCCGTCGGGCTCCGCCATCGCGGCCAGATCAGGGAACCGCGCAACGAGCGCGTCAACCAGCGTCGAATGGGGATGGCCGGGTGCCGGATGGACCGTCATTCCGGCCGGCTTGTCGACCACGATCAGCTCGGCGTCGGCATACAGAACCTCGATCGGCGGAGCGGCCTGCGGCTGAGGTGGAAGCTCGGGAACAAGCATCGGCGCCACCTCGACGCTGTCGCCGGTCCGGATCGAACTCGACGCGCGCGCCGCCGCCCCATTTACGGTCACCAGTCCCGCCTTGATCATCCGGGCGACCTGGGACCGCGAGTACTCTGGAGAGAGCGCCGCCGCCACGAACTGGTCGAGCCGCATCCTATGGTGCTCCTCGCCGGCCTTCAGGATCCGCGCCGCCACTCTCCAATCATAGCGACCAGCGCAGCTAAAATCGTCGGCAATCGCGCGCGGCAATCGTGCTGGCCTCTTAACCCTCCCTTTGTCCAGGGGGAGGGTGCCGAGCGCAGCGCGCGAGGCAGGTGGGGGTCGATGCGAGCATCGCGAGCGTCAGGTGCAGCGTCCTGATCATCGCGGCGCTCCGCACCTTTATTCTGAACGCAGCGCGCAGACTCGCCCGCGGCTTTGCCAGCGAAGCCTGGCGGAGCTGCCTCAAGATTAGAACTTGTACGGCACCGGATGCGCCGACTCGTACTTGCGAATCTCGCCGTCGTGCATCAGGGTCAGCGCGATATCGTCGAGTCCCTCGAGCAGGCACTTCTTCGCGAACGGATCGACGTCGAAGCGCGCCGACCATCCGAATTCGTCGGAGACCTTCTGCGCCGCCAAATCCACCTTGAGCTCGTAGGCCTCGTGGTTTTTGAGCGCCTGGAAAATCGCGTCAACCTCTTCCGGCTTGAGGATTATCGTCAGGATCCCGTTCTTGAGGCAGTTGTTGTGAAAGATATCGGCGAACGAAGGCGCGATTACTGCGCGGAAGCCGAAATCCGCCAGCGCCCACACCGCATGCTCGCGCGAACTGCCGCAGCCGAAATTCGCGCGCGCGACCAGGATATGCGCATCCTTGAACCGCGGCTGGTCGAGTACGAACTGGCTGTCCGGCTGATTACGCCAATCATAGAAGAGCCCCTTGCCGAGCCCGCTGCGCACGACCGCCTTCAAAAACTGCTTCGGGATTATCTGGTCAGTGTCGACGTTCGGACGGTCCAGCGGCGCCACCAGCCCGGTAAAATTCTTGAACGCTTGCATTGCCGATATTTTCCTTTCTCTCGCGTCAGCTCTTCGCCCATTCGCGCACGTCAACGAAATGGCCCGCGACGGCCGCGGCGGCCGCCATCACCGGACTCACCAGATGGGTTCGTCCGCCCTTGCCCTGCCGTCCCTCGAAATTGCGGTTCGACGTGCTCGCGCAACGTTCGCCCGGCTTCAGGATATCCGGGTTCATCCCCAGGCACATGCTGCACCCCGATTCGCGCCATTCGAAGCCGGCCGCGGTGAAAATGCGGTCCAGCCCGAGTTGCTCGGCTTCCGCCTTGACCAGTTGCGACCCGGGCACGACCAGCGCGCGCACGCTCGACGCGACCTTGCGCCCCTTGACGACTTCGGCCGCCGCCTTGAGGTCGGTGACCCGGGCATTGGTGCACGATCCGATAAACACCCGGTCGAGCCGGATATCCTGGATCGGAATTCCCGGCTGCAGTCCCATGTATTCGAGCGCGAGTTCGGCCGCGCGCCGCTGCGTCGCGTCCGCGAAGCTCGAAGGATCGGGAACCTTGCCGGTCACTTCGGTCACCATCCCCGGATTCGTCCCCCACGTTACCTGC
>JASHZA010000277.1 GCA_030042765.1 Candidatus Binataceae bacterium
GACAGATCAGGCAACGCAGCCGGACCGGCCCTCATCAGGCCGATGAAAAAGGCAGCGTTCGAAATCTCGTCCAAAACCGTCGGACCCGAGGGCAGGACGCGGTTCTCGATACGCAGATGGGCCTTGCCGCCCCGGCATCCAAAACATGGCCGATTCCATCGATAAACCGTACCGTTGTGAACCCCTAGGGCCTTCAATTCGGGCAGCCTGCCCTCCCTGAGCGTGTGCAGGGAGTCCTCCTCAATCGGCGCGCCCAGCAGCACGTGGAAGCGCGCGAGGTCATCGCGGAAGAGTTCGAGGACGGAACGCTCGACCCACCGATTGCCGTAACCTACGCGGGGCGATCTTTCCCGCATGTGATGGCTGGCGCCACGCGTGTCCACCGCCTGCTGAAACAGTGGAATCCGCGTTTCCCGCCAAAGACGTCGCCCGAATAGCAGCGGAGAGTTGGTGGCAGACGCCAGCAACGGCCCGGTGATCGCCTGCGCTAAATTATACATCTGGGCAAACTCATCTGCGCCCACCTGGTAGTGCACCTGAAAGCTGGTGCAGCAAGCTTCGAGCATCACCGAATCGTGTTTCAGGATGAGCTCATCGAGCCCTTTGAGACGGAATTCGTAATCGCCGCCGCGCGCCCTACTCATGGCCGTATTGAGCGCGCTGTAGCGCGGCCTCGGCGTCATGTTGGCCAGTCCCAAGTCCGATTTGCGCAGCGTCGGTAAAATGCCGGTGAGCGTGGCCTCAGCACCGTGCGTGTGCGCAACGGCACGCAGCTTCGCCAGCAGCGTGCTCAGTTCTCGTTCCATCCGCGTCAAGCAATCGCCACCCAGCTCCAGCGGGTCAAGGTTGATTTCCAGGTTGAAAAGGCCGAGTTCCGTGGTGAAGTGAGGATCGTCCACCGCCTCGAGGATTTCCATCGCAACTGGCGCCGGTCGCCATGAACGGTCAACTAGGAACAGTTCCTGCTCCGCGCCTATTCTGCGTACCCCAGATTCGATTGCACCGTTGTCAATCATCTCCTCCAAGGCTTGAAGGTCATGGAGCAAACGGGTGATGAACGCGCGCAATTTTGCGGCATCCAAGTCCCAGGTGATCTCTTGCGTGCCCATGAGTCCTCAAACCCGTCTCGGGCTCCGATTCTCAACCTGCCAAATATGAGTTTGATCCGGCTTCAGAATTCCGGCCTGACAAATACTTTACATGAATCGAGGATAAGTCGACTCCGGTTTCACAAGCCAGTCCGCAGCCAAGAATCGCGAGAACTTCCGCTTGTGACTTCAGCCCATCAGTTTGGCGATGGCAACGAAGCATCCGCTTTGGCATGTTAATCCTGTTTATGAGATTACGCAGGGAAGCGCGCGGGTTTTGCAGTCGCGCGCGCGTGCAGTAACTGGAGGTACGGGATGCAGCGCTACAGCCGCGACGGTATTGTGACGCTTGAAGCCGGACTACCCATATGGGAGCGGTTCTTCACCGTCGCCCCCTTGGTGCTGATCGGAACCCGTGAGGCCAGCAAGTCTTACGACCTTGCACCCAAACATATGGCGTTCCCAATCAGTTGGGACAATTACTTCGGCTTTATATGCACCCCGCGCCATCGCACTTACCAAAATATCCAGCGCGAGGGAGAGTTCACAGTGAGCTACGTGCGGCCCGGGCAGTTGGTTTTGACCTCGCTGGCCGCCGCGCCTCGCTGTGGGGAGGAAGACGATGATAAGCCTAGCCTCATGGCGCTTCCGACTTTTCCGGCCAGCAAGGTCAACGGCGTTTTCGCGCGCGATGGCTATGCATTCCTGGAATGCACCCTCGAACGAGTCGTCGATGGCTTCGGAGAGAACAGCTTGCTCGCCGGTCGAATCGTAGCGGCCCATGCCCACCAGGATTCATTGCGGGCTTCAGAACGAGACGATCAGGAGATTATTCATGAAGCACCGCTGATGGCCTACCTTTATCCGGGCCGGTTTGCCACTATTGACCGGACTTATTCCTTTCCTTTTCCGGCCGGGTTCAAGCGCTAATTCGAGTCCTGCGAGCTATGAACAGCGATGTGGCTCAGCGCATCCTGCAGCATCTGCGCGAGCGAATGCCAGGGATGATCGATATGCTGATCCAATTGGTGCGCGCAGAGTCGCCGTCGACGGTGCCGCAGTCTCAGGACGCGGTGCTGAGCATGCTTGGCGAGCGGCTGCGCCGTGTCGGATACAAGGTGTGGCGTCTTAAGGGGCGAAATTGCGGAGGACATCTCTATGCTCGGCCTGCCCGGCGCATCCACCGCCCCATTCAATTGTTGCTTGGCCACTGCGACACGGTGTGGCCGCTAGGAACGCTAAAGAACATGCCCGTTTCCCTGAGCCAAGGTATGCTGCGCGGTCCAGGGTCGTACGATATGAAGGCCGGCCTGGTGCAGATGCTTGAGGCTTTGGAAGTACTCCGAGCGTTTGATCTCGAACCGCCATTGGTCCCTTTTGTTTTTATCAACTCCGACGAGGAGATCGGCAGCCGCGATTCCACCCACTACATCCGCAGGCTTGCCAGGGTCGCGGAGCGTGCGATGGTCCTGGAGCCTTCCTTGGGGCTTGAAGGCAAATTAAAAACCGCCCGCAAAGGCGTGGGGCGCTTCACCGTTACCGTCAAGGGCAAAGCCGCTCATGCTGGTTTGAACCCTGAAAGCGGCGCTAGTGCGATTCTGGAACTCTCTCACGTGATTCAGAAGCTTTTTGCGCTCAATGATCCGGAAGCTGGCATTTCCGTGAACGTCGGCACGATCGACGGCGGGCTAAGTGCTAACGTGATTGCACCCGAAAGCCGCGCTTCGGTCGACGTCCGGGTAGTGACGGCAGACGACGCCCGCAAGATCGAGGAACGTATATTCGCCCTGACACCCGTCACTCCTGGGGTAAGCTTGCAAATCGAGGGGCGAATCGGGCGTAGCCCGATGGAGCGCACCCCGGCCAATATCGTCTTGTGGCAAGCTGCTAGAAAGATCGGAAAAAAAATCGGATTAGAGTTGGACCAAGGACTGGCCGGAGGGGGTTCCGACGGCAATACAACGAGTCTCTACACGGCCACGCTCGACGGTATGGGGGCGGTGGGTGACGGAGCACACGCTCGCCATGAATTCGTGTTTTGTGAGAAGATGGCGGAACGGAGTGCGCTTTTGGCTTTGTTGTTGCTAACTCCATCGCTGACTGGGTCCTGAAATACTCGCTGTCAGGGGCGGCAAAGCTCCCTTGCGCCCTTGCCGGGGGATTATGACCCGACACTATTTTTTTGCATCGCTGACGCGCATCTCTAATTTGCCCGAGGTCAGTTTCAGCCTAACGGCGTTGCCCAGAGCGGAATGGAGTACAGGCGACTATGTGGT
>JASHZA010000278.1 GCA_030042765.1 Candidatus Binataceae bacterium
TTGACCTGTTGATCAGAAATCCATCTCAGCGATTGGATACGCGGACACATGGAAGGCTCTGTCGCGACCTCTACAAGCCGACATTTGTAGTTGCGCGAGATTCCACGTTCGGATCTAAGAGCGAAGGGAATTGAACAAACAGGGCGACACGGTGAAGAGACAACCGAAATTAACTGACGATTTGCGATAAAATGCAGTGTTTATATATTGTCGAACGGAGCCGCATCGAATCGGTCGATTATACGGAATTCGTGGTCGAAGCGGGTCGAGTCGGATGCTCAGCTGGTTCCAGGACCGTGCAATTTCACATAACCAACATAAGGACTACGTATTGCATAAAGTGCGGCGTCGCAATTCCGAATGATAGTTAAGTTTGTCCACATTGCAGTGCCCCCTTGGCGAGCGAAACGGCACTGTTTTCATAAGAACCGACGTCTATGGCGACGCGCAATGGCGGGTCACGAAGCCGAGAGACGCGCCTGCATGCGCGGGCAAATTCACTGGGTCAGATCGAGCCCCGGCGCGGTCTAACTCACGGATCGGTTGCCTAAGGTCGCTCTACGCGCACCGTCTGGTTCGGACGGCGCGACGAACAGGCTTGGACTTGTATCTTGCTGCTGCCGGATCAAGGGTTGCAAAACCATCGACGATGTCGGTGCGGCTGATGACGCCTACCAGCCGGCCTTGCTCAACGACCGGAAGAGTCCCCAGGTGTTCGCGTTGCATCAGTTCTGCTACGTAAGTCAACTCGTCTGAAGGCTTCGCCGTATGAACGACGTTCGTCATTACAGATCCCACCGTGACACGGTCTGGGTGCATTTCAAGCGCTTTAGCGATCTTGGGAGGCTTGGCAGATCGTCGTCGCGGTAGCAAATCGCCAGCAGTGACGATCCCTACCAGCTGGTCCTTCTCAACGACCGGCAGATGATTGATTCGAGACTCACCAAGCACGGCCCGCGCATGAGCGACTGAGTCGGAAGGTTGGACCGTGGACGGCATGAATTTCATCCGCCGTTCGACCAATAACGGCTGAATCGCGCTCATCGTCTACTGCTCCGTTGACTTCAATTTTTGCGACCAAGGAGGCATTGTGCGCCGGCTATCCATGGTCAGCAGCATTTCTTGTGCCGACCCTGGCTCATGATTTCCTTGGTTATTTCAGACCGCGAGCACCAACCGCGTTCGTGGGGATTGCAGAATGCAGCAAAAAGGTCGCAGCGGTCGTAAGGCCGGCGAGACCGAGTCGGTGCAAAAGTGTTTTGACCTAATCGAGCTTGTAACGCTTACGCTTTCGCCACAGTGTAGTGACATTGATTCCGAGCGATTCTGCCGCATCCTGGAGCGTTGGCGATTCCGCCAGAACGCGCGTTATCTGATCGCGTTCAATTTCGTCGAGGCTGGATGACGCGGAAAGCGGAGTGCGTGACGGCAGCTGAAAAAGGGTGTCAGGAAGGCACTCCGGCCCGATTTGATCGCTCTGAGACAGCACCACGGCACGCTCCACGGCATTGCGCAACTCGCGCACATTGCCCGGCCAACTATAATTGGCAATCGCCATTTGAGTACCCGGCGAGAAGCTTAATTGCCCGCGGCGATTACGGAGCGCAGCGGCCGACAGTAGCCGCTCCGCAAGTGGTAGGATATCCTCGGCACGTTCACGCAGCGGAGGTACATAGAGAGCGATTACGTTGAGTCTATAGAACAGGTCTTCTCGGAAGCGGTGAGCGGCCACCTCCGCCGGAAGGTCGCGATTCGATGCGGCGATAATACGCGCGTCGACATGGATGGTTTTCTCGCCGCCCAAGTGCTCGAAACTCTGTTCCTGAACGAAACGAAGAAATTTGGCCTGAAGAGAGGCACCCAGATCGGCGATTTCGTCGAGAAAAACCGTCCCGCCGTTGGCGGCTTCCAGCCGGCCGGGCTTATCTTTGATAGCGCCAGTGAAAGCGCCTTTGACATGGCCGAAGAGGTCACTTTCAAGGAGCTGCTCGGACAAGGTGGTACAGTTGATCACGACAAAAGCCTTTTCACGACGCAGACTCCAGCGATGAATTTGGCGGGCAAGGACATTTTTGCCCGTCCCACTTTCGCCAGTTAAGAGAATTGCCGCTTCGCTCGCGGCGACCCGTTTGGCGTCCTGAAACAGACGTTGCATAGCGGGGCTTCGAGATTCAAGGAAAGGCCGCTCCTCGATCGTGTCTCGCAATCCACGAACCTCGCCGCGCAGGCGTCGAGTTTCCAGCGCCCTTTCGACGGCGTGTTCGACCTGATCGAGCGAGAAAGGCTTTGTCAGGTAATCGTAGGCACCGGCCTTCATGGCGGCGACAGCGCTTTCCACCGTCGCGTAGGCGGTCATCAGGATCACCACAACGTCCGGGTCTCTATCTCTGACAAGCTGCAGCAATTCATAACCGTTCATTTCCGCCATACGGTAATCGGTGAGGACTAGATCGAAACCGTCCTCCCCTGAGAACAGCGCGAGCGCCTGGGCGCCGCTTTCCGCGGTGCGCACTTTGTGGCCGCGTTCCTCAAAGAACTTGGCGAGATTCCCTCGGATATTTTTTTCGTCGTCAACGATCAGGAGCTTTGCCATAACACCTGCTGTTCAGTGGGAGTTCGACTCTTGAAACGGTTTTCCTTCCCAACGCAGGGCTGCCCACGCCAGGTTCCACCTCGACCCGCTGAGAGTCCTGCGATTGGTTGGTCGCACCTTGCAGACCGGCGCGCGCTCGAACGTAGTGCGGTTAGTTGCTCCCGAGGTCGCTGATCGGACTGTCCGGTTCCTCCCTCTCTACACCTGGGATCGTCGCGGCGTTGATATACGTGGCGGTGCCCTCGCCGTCGATCAGTATGACTCGTCCCGGTGACTTTCGATAGGAGCATTGATGCACGACAGACACTGGCCTTGGCGATATAGTGACGAAAGGCCGATAGCTGTGACAATAGAAACCGGTATGACCATCGAAAACGGGATCGACCTCATATGCCATCCTTCGACTCGCCCTGAGGCGGTCCGCGCCGTTCGGGTAGACGTACGCCGATCGGCAAGCGGCGAACTCCGGCTCGTATTCCGCCTCGACGGAGATATTCCTCGGATCCAGATCCCTTCGCCCGGAGTGCCGCGCATCGGTGCGCAGCTATGGTATCACACCTGCTTCGAGGCTTTCATCGCGGTGGAAGGGCAACGGGAGTACCACGAGTTCAATTTCGCCCCGTCGGGGGAATGGGCCGTCTACGCCTTCCGCGAGTATCGTAACGGAGGGACCTTCGCAAACGCACTTCTAAGGCCCCGGATTACCGTGCATTCTAATGGCAACAGGCTTGAGCTCGACACCCTCGTCCGGCTCGATTGCCTGTCTGCGATCCACCCAGGTGCTTGTCTCCGTATCGGGCTCTCGGCGGTCATCGAGGCTAGCGATGGACTCTCATTCTGGGCGCTGCGCCATCCGGCGGACAAGCCGGATTTTCATCACGCGGACGGATTCACCCTGCTGCTTGAACCACCAAGGCCCAAGCGGTAGGGCTGCCGGGCCATGATCATCTATAGGGATCGCGAGAAGTGTGCCACACCTATACAGGGCAAAAGCGCCTGCTAAAATGGGATTTTGATGGAGCATGTGCAACCACGAGGTCATAGCTGGCGGCACGTGGAGCAGCTTCTATCCGAAACGAAGTATGAACGTTCCGTTGACAGCCGAATCGACATTCTCTCCCGCCACTTCCTTGGACATCCCTACAAACCAAATCCGCTGATTGGATCGGCCGGCACGGCCGAATTGTTCACGGCTTCCCTCGATGGATTTGACTGCGTCACGTACATCGAAACCATCGTGGCGCTCGCTCGTGCTTCCGATGTTGATGACTTCACCAGGTGGCTGCGAAAAATTCGGTACGAACGAGGTCGCGTTGAGTGGGAGTGGCGGAACCACTATATGGCCCTGTGGATTCGCAACAATATACGCGAAGGGATAATCCGGCCGATCTCGATGCTGACTGTGCGGACCGTCGACACGGAACGCGTTCTGAATGTTGTACCTGGGCTCGCCGCGAGGCGAGTTCGCGTGAAATGTGTGCCAAAGCCGGCAGCGCCACGGCTCGAACCATATCTCCAAACCGGCGATCTCATTTTTTTTGTGTCCACATGCAGGAATCTTGACGTGTTTCATGCCGGAATCATCGTGCGCGACGGCAAGAAAGTCCTTATGCGTCACGCGTCGCGCAGCCAGGGCTTTGTCGTGGAACAGCAATTGCGCGACTTTGTGAAGGCTAATCGGATGACCGGCGTCATTGTGGTACGGCCGCAAAGGGAGAAGCAACGTATCGCAGTTTCGTAGCCAGGATGACACGTTTGTCGATGACGGCAATTCAATGATCACAGAGAGGGGTGGCGTGAAGGGGTGGGCTGTAATTTGAACATCATCTATCCAAAGGACTACTCATCCGGGAGTATTCAACGACTACTCGATACTGCCGATTCCGATGTTCTTTTTCTCGGTGATCCGCGCGCGAATATCGAACCCGGACCTGGCATGCTCGATCGAATGGCACAGGTCATACGCGCAACCGGCGGCGGCTGGGTTTATAGCGACGCAGCAGGCCGTCCTCATGTCGACTATCAAAGCGGGAGTATACGGGACGGTTTCGACTTTGGCCCGTTAGTTGGTGTGTCTGTTCGAGCCGCTCGTCAGTCGGGAATCGACGGCGACTGGAAATGGGGCGGACTATACGACTTGCGGTTAAGACTTTCGGAAAAGCACGCCATCGTGCGGATTCCCGAACCCTTGTACAGCGCGTCCATGATTGACCTGCGGCCGACGGGTCAAAAACAATTCGACTATGTGGATCCGCGCAATCGCGATTACCAAATCGAAATGGAGCGCATTGCAACGGCGCATATTAAGCGAATCGGCGCATGGTTGCGGCCGCACTTCGAAGAGGTCCCAGTTGCAACGGAAACATTTCCGGTAAAAGCGAGCATCGTCATACCGGTCAGGAATCGCGAGCAGACAATTCTCGACGCCGTTCAAAGCGCTCTTAGCCAGCGCGCGGATTTCAGATTCAATGTGATCGTCGTCGATAACCATTCGACGGATCGAACGACCGAAATTCTACGCTGTATCAACGATTCGCGTGTCAAACACATCGTTCCCGAACGTCGGGACCTCGGAATCGGCGGGTGCTGGAACGAGGCGATTTACTCCAAGGATTGCGGACGGTATGCGATCCAACTCGACTCCGACGACCTGTACATTAATGAGGGAGTTCTTCGCCGAATTGTTGCAGAACTTGATGCTGGACCTTATGCGATGGTCATCGGTTCGTATACGGTGGTTAATTTTTCGTTGAACGAGATTCCACCTGGCCTAATCGATCACTGCGAGTGGAGCCGCGAGAACGGAAGAAACAATGCGCTTCGTGTTAATGGTCTCGGCGCGCCGCGCGCATTCGATACGTCGGTTCTGCGTGGTATCGGATTTCCGAATGTCAGCTATGGCGAGGATTACGCGGTGGCGTTGCGCATTAGCCGCGACTATGAAATCGGCCGGATTTCCGAGTCGCTATATCTTTGCCGCCGTTGGGAAGGCAACAGCGATAGCGTGCTG
>JASHZA010000279.1 GCA_030042765.1 Candidatus Binataceae bacterium
TACCACCGCTTCGGGGTTGAGCGGCTCGCCGACGCTGGCGATGAAGCGGAGATGGCCCAGGTCGAATTTGCGGACTATCCCGGTGCCGACCTTCATCATCATCCGGACAGCGGTGGGCGCCGTGTACCATACGGTCACGCGCTCGCGCTGGATAATTCCGTACCAGCGTTCCGCGTCGAAATCCGCCTCGTCGATGATGCTCGTGATGCCGTGAGTGAGCGGCGCGATGATCCCGTAGGACGTGCCGGTCACCCAACCGGGGTCGGCGGTACACCAGAAGATGTCTTCGGGATGGAAGTCCAGCGCGAAGCGTCCGGTCATGTGATGGGCGACGACGGCCTCGTGCACGTGCATGGCGCCTTTGGGCCGGCCCGTGGTTCCGCTGGTGAAGTGCAGCAGGGCGAGGTCCTCGGGATCGGTCGGCGGAATCTCGAAATCCTCCGGCGCGTCGTTCATCAGGCCGTGGAAGTCGCGCACGTCGGGAATTGATCGAATCTCCTCGGGCGCGCCGATAAGCAAAACGTGCTGGAGACTCGGCAGCGAGGCCCGCAACTCCGCCACCTTGCGCTTGTACAGCGTCGGCGTGGTAACGAGCACGCGGCCGTCGCCGATGCTCATGCGCTGATGAATCGGTTCGGGGCCGAAGGCCGAGAAGAGCGGACAAAAGACGCTGCCGTTTTTCAGCGTGCCCAACGCGCTGATGTAAAGCTCGGGAATCCGCTCGCTCAGGACAAATACGCGTTCGCCGCGGGCAACTCCGAGATACCTGAGGACGTTCGCGAACCGATTTGTAAGCGCGCGCAGGCTGCCGTAGGTGAAATCGCGCACCTCGCCGTTGCGGCCGAGCCATCGCAGCGCCAGGTGATCGCGCAGCGGCCCGGTGGCATGGCGATCGACCGCCTCGTGCGCGATGTTGAGTCCCTTGGCGCCCGGCAGACCGTCGAGCGCGCGCCGCGCGTAATCCCAGGAAAATTCCCGGTATGTCTGATCGTAGTCGACCAGGTTCGGTGCGATGCGCGATTGGCCGCGCTGCTTTTTGATTTCTTCAAAGGGCATCCGGGTCGCGCTCCTGGAAGAACCAATTTTAGCTCGATTTGGGCAAATCCAAGCGCTCGTTGCTACCTTGACGCCTGCAAGAGAATGTCCTGCGGGTGGCAGCTTTTGTCGAGCAGGGCGAGATTGGCGCGGGCCGGGGCGTAGTCCGGCCGATCCCGTTCGAGCTGGGTCCATTCCTTGCGCGCACGTCCGTAATCGCGCATTTCGGCAAAGATCGTCGCTCGCATGTTGCGGGCGTCGGGGTCGCGCGGAGCAAGCGCTATCGACCGCGACATCTCGTCCAGCGCGTCGGCGAGCTTTCCCGCACGTTCGTAGGCGAGGCCAAGGTTGAAATGGGCTTCGCTGTGTCCGGGGCCGAGAACGGCGGCCTGCTTGAACGAATCGATCGACTGGGCGACGTCGCCCTGCTCGAGGTAGGCAAGGCCGAGATTGAGAAAGAGATCCCACTGTTTGAGCCCGAGCCGCGCGGCCTCGAGGTACTCGCGGAGCTCGTCCGACGGTCGTCCGGCCATGCGATATGCGAAACCCAGATGATAATGGGCGAGCGCGTTTGCCGGGTCGGCTTCGAGCACCTGGCGATGAAGCCGGATGGCTTGCTGATAGTCTTCGCTACCGAGAGCATAATCTGCCGCCGTATTGCAGATCTGTTGGGAAACTGGATTGCCTCCCGCGGAGGCGGTAAGCGGACCGACTATCGCCGTCAGAAGTATCGCGGCGACCAGCCGTATTGTGGTTGTGCCGGTCATGGCCTTCCTCTTCGGTCACGCCTCTCCACCAGCTGAGAGCCATAATCGCTTCAGGTCGGCGGGAAGTTGGCTCAAGACATGCCACGCCTCACCCTGGGTTCCTCCCGGACTTCCCAGGGCTTCCTGGAGGACCGTGAAAACGGCGATAACGGCGCGCTCGGCGGAGTGATGGTTCCCGAGTCCGGTCATGCGCGCGACTTCCTCGAGGAATTGCGCTTCGTGGATTCTGCGGACTTTGCGTTCGGGCCGATCGAAGGACAACCAAAGCATCTTGAGCGAAGCCGGGAGCTGAGCAGCGACGTCATCGGCCTCCTTCGGCGTGAGGCGATCTCGCAGTTCCTGAAATACCGCAAAGATCAGTGTTTCGGCGCGGCGTTCCTCGCAACCGGCTCGTTCCGCAACCTCGCGAACAAAAGACTTTTCGTTCATCACGCTCTCCCCTGAAAATGCCTGCACGAATTTTGTTGAGCATTAGCTATGCCAGCTGTCGAATTCGGAGGTTTGATTCAAAGTTAAAGGATGGGGTTACAGATAGCCGGAGCAGGGGGAATCTCCTGTAACCATAGGGGACATCCGGATGTCACCATCGGAGTCACCGGCGCATTGAGGAGTGGAGAATCGCACGGTGAGTCGCTGTTCCGCGTGACGAATCCGGTCCCTCTTTTGCTTATAGGGCAGAACACTCGTCACACTTAGCGGGAGGGACGTTAATGAGAGTCGAGAAGCTGATGA
>JASHZA010000280.1 GCA_030042765.1 Candidatus Binataceae bacterium
GACTGTATATTTGACCGTAGTCCGCGAAGGTCAGCGTCAACAGCTACGAGTGTCGTTGTTCGGGAACCCGTGAAATGTGCGTCGCCCTGCGTGCCGGTCAACCTTGCTTTGAGCGGGGCCCTCGGCACGTCGCGCTTCTGCGTCATGTGAAGCTAGAGTAGAATTTTGGCGCGTTTAGCGCGGGCTGGCTTCATAGAGCAGGGGGAGTTGGGTGCCAAGCCGATCCGAGACATCGGAGGAAAATCCGAAGCGCGAGCTTGCGGCCATCATGTTCAGCGACGTGGTGGGCTACACCGCGATCATGGGCCGCGACGAGCAAAAGGCGCTTCGAGTGCTTGCCGAACATCGTGCGCATCTGCGAGCTATGTTGCCCCGATTCAACGGCCGGTTGATCGGCGAAATCGGCGACGGCACGCTCTCGAGTTTCCGCAGTGTAGTCGATGCCATCGCGTGTGCGAGTGAGTTGCAATCCGTTTCAAAGGATGAGCCGGATTTGCGTTTGCGGATCGGGATTCACCTCGGCGACGTCGTATTTTCGGATAACACAGTGCTCGGCGACGGGGTAAACGTCGCCTCGCGTCTCCACGCTCTCGCCCCACCGGGCGGCATCTGTATCTCTGGCGTCGTGTACGACGAGATCCGCAACAAGCCCGGCATCGGAACGAAAGACCTTGGCGAGCAGAAGCTAAAGAACGTATCGCGACCGATCAGGGTTTACGCGCTCGTGCTCAATGGCACGAGAGTCGAGCGACCGTCGCCGTGGATCGGCAGAAGGCAAGGCCGCATCGCGGCTGCTGTTGCGGGCGTTCTGGCGTTTGCGGCGGTTATATACGTAATGACGCGAAGCAGATGGTTCGCGCCCGTTGAGTTTGAAGATGACGCCTGGGGGTCAAGCTGGGGGTTTCGGTGATGCAATACAAGGGTCCAGGTGCTACTGGATGAGGGCGCGCTCGCCCAGTTGCAGGTCATTGAGCAGGCGGCTGAGTTCGTCGTCGGGTTTCCTGACGAGCGTTCGAATCAGCAACAGCGGAAATTCTCGCCCAATAACCGCCAGCACCTGCAGTAGCTCCTTGGCGTCCTGCGGCGAGCGGTCGATACGTGAGGCCAGAATCGCTTGCACCGTGCGCGGAATCTTCAACTCGATCAACCTGTGCAGACCTTCCCTAAGGGAATGGGTCTCCGGCGTCGGAAAAGGCCGCTTCCGCGTGAACGCCGTTAAGATCACGGCTTTTACCCTTGGCAGATCTCTCGGGTCGGTTAGATCCACCGCAACCGCGAACACGCGAGTGCCGGCTAGCGAAACGGTTTTGACGTGATAGACTTAACGGCCGCTATTCATCCGGAGCGCGAGCGACCGGTAGCGTGGTCCACTGCCGCCTTGGCAACAGAAAAGCCGTAAAGTGCGTTCGCGTACGCAGCATCGTCGTCAGTGTAATTGCGCTGTGCGTCCTCAAGCTCGACAATGTCGGCCAGCCCGGCACTATAGCGTTTCTCGGCCAGTTCCAGTTCGGCGCGTGACGCCGCGAGAGCTCGTTCGGCGCGATTTATCCGTTGCAAAGATGCCTGCCAGTCGAGGAAAGCTGTCTTCACTTGCAGGACGATACGCTGACGGAGATCCTCGATTTGACTTTGCACTGCTTTTTGACGGAATTCCGCCTCGGCAACCTGATGTGAGGTCAGAAAGCTGTTAAAAATCGGCCAGGTGATCACGATTCCAACGTTGAAGTTGTTTGCGGCCGGCATGCCCGTGCCCATCGCGGAATATCCGCCAACCGCGTTGACGGTCGGAAAGTAATCGCTGCGATATTCGGCTATCTGTGCTCCCATCGCTAGGGCCTGATCTCCCAATGCTATAAAGTCCGGCCGGAGGCGGAAGGCTAATTGAAGCAACGACCCCATGGTGTCGGTGATGTTGGAATAGGTCAGCACGTCCACGAGTTGATAGCTCGGACTCCGTCCACCCAATCCCAATGCGTTGTCGAACGCTACCAGGCTATCGTCCTCGGAGTTTCGGGCGTCAACGAGATGCAGTTGTGCGCGCTGAACCTCCGCTTGTGTGACATATATGTCCAGTTGCGGTCTAAGGCCGGCCCTAGCCTTTACCTCAGCTTCGTGGAGATGGAGTTGACGCTCTTCGACGGCCTTTTCGAATACTCGAACCAATTGTCTGGCCCTCAAAAGGTCGAAATATCGCTCGGACACCTCCAAAATGAGATCCAGATCTACAAGCCGCTGTTGCTCTTTAGCCGTCGCGGCATCGAATCGGCGCTCGGTAACAAATCCGCGCCGGCGCCCGAAATCGAAAAGATACTGGGATACTGAGACACCTGCTGCGTAGCTGTTCGAGCTGTTCCAATTTTGCGAAGTATCATTCTCAGGCAGAGCATGATTTGTTCCGGTGAGCCGGGGAAACGTCCCGTCCGGATTATAGTAGCTGGTGTTGCCAATTCCGTTGTTGCTGCTGCGCAAATACTCAGTCACGCTAGATACTTGAGGACCCAGATAAGCACGCGCCTCGCCCACTTGCTCTTTGGCCGCACCTAACTCTGCACCAGCTTCCGCAGCCATCGGGTGATATCGCAAGGCGATTCCAATAGCCTGTTCGAGAGTGAGCTGTGAGCCGGCGGGTAGTGGAAGATCCGTGGCAGCAAAGCCGCTGCCTTCAGGAGAGTTTCCATCGGCGACCCGTGTTTCGAAGGCTTTCGAGGCAAATGAGGGGACCGATGATTCGAGAGCTTGCCGCGAAGATTCGGCGTGTGAGTACAACTGAGAACCGGGTGAAGCGCTAACTGTTCCCAAGAGAATGGCCAGAGCCAACGGAAACGCAATAATTGGTT
>JASHZA010000281.1 GCA_030042765.1 Candidatus Binataceae bacterium
GATTCCGGGCCCGGCAGGTCAGATCCCGGTCCGAGTCTACAGCCCGCGCGGCAACGGTCCTTTTGGGGTACTGGTGTACTTTCACGGCGGCGGGTGGGTGATCGGAAATATCGAGACGCATGATGTATTGTGCCGTGACCTGACCGACGGGGCCGGATGCGTAACGGTCTCAGTCGACTATCGGCTCGCCCCCGAGCACAGGTTCCCGGCGGCGCCGGATGACTGCTACGCCGCGACCAAATGGGTGGCCGAGAACGCGCGCGCGATCAACGTCGATGCGAACCGAATCGCGGTGGGCGGTGACAGTGCGGGCGGCAATCTGGCGGCGGTGGTGTCGCAGATGGCGCGGGACAAGGGTGGCCCGAAAATCGCCTGCCAGCTACTGATTTATCCGGCCACCGACTGCGCGAATGAGACGACCTCGCAGCGCGAATTTACGAAAGACGGCTACATCCTGTCGAAGGCCGACATGGAATGGTTCTACGGCCATTACCTGACCGCGAAGGACAAGACGAATCCCTACGCATGTCCGGGTCTGGCGAAGAACCTGGCAGGGCTGCCGCCGGCGTTTGTGCTCACTGCGGAGCTGGACCCATTGCGAGACGAGGGCGAAGCCTACGGGGAGGCGCTGAAGAAGGCGGGCGTGAAGGTCAAAGTGAAGCGGTACAACGGAGTGTGCCACGGATTCGTGAGCATGGCGTCGATGATCGACCTGGGGAAACAGGCGGTGGCGGAATGTTGCGCGGAGCTGCGAGGAGCGATCGGGAAGTAGGGCGAGCGCAAATATTGAATTGCCGAAAGCGAGGCCGCGCGCGAGAAGCGAGCGGCCTCGCGCGTTGCTGGAGAATCGGCACGGTGCATGAGATATTGTGGATTCTGACCACGCGGGTGCGCGGATGGCCGACGAAGAGCTCGAAATCCAGATTCTCGGAGTCGAGCCAGGCGACGAGGTCGCCGGCGCTCGTAAGGTTGAGATCCGCACGACGCGCGGTCCGATCCCGGTAATCGTGCATGCGGCGGGCGAGAACGCATCGCGCGCCGTACTTTGCGTCTGCGGTGCGATCGGCGGCTACGACGGTCCGGCGATGCTTTATCCGCGGCTGGGGCTCGAGATGCCTCGCAAGGGAGTAAGCGTCGCGCGGATGAATTATCGTGTGCCCAACGACTTCAACGAGTGCCTGCTGGATACGCTCGCCACCTTGAACTTCCTGAAGGCGATCGGTCATGAGCATGCCGTCCTGATTGGTCATTCCTTCGGCGGCGCGGTGGTTATCAACGCCGGTACATTGCACGAGGCGGTCACGACGGTAATCGCAATTTCGAGCCAGCTCGCGGGGGCGCACGTGGTGGGCGAGCTCAAGCCCAAGCCGCTTCTGCTGATCCATGGAACGGCAGACTCGATCCTGCCCGACCAGTGCTCGAGGGTACTTTACGAAGCGGCGGGGGAACCCAAGACGCTCAAGCTGTTCGAGGGCGCCGACCATCGGCTGAGCCAGGTGCCCGAGGAGCTTTTGTCCGTGGTCAAGGACTGGATCGGCGCGCGGTTGTAAGGCGCGGAATACCGCTGGACGGGAATGCGCCGCGCCTATACGCTTCATAAAAAACCCTACGTTTCGAACCAGACAATGAAGATTCCAGTAGCAGTGGTTGGGGCCACCGGGATTGCGGGCCAGCAGGTGCTGGCTGCTCTCGACGGCCATACGGATTTTGAAATCGCGGCGCTCGCCGCGTCCGAGCGGTCGGCGGGGCGTAATTTCGAAGACGCAATCACTGACCGGGAAAGCGGGATGCGCCGCTGGTACGTTGATGCCTGCGAGCCGCCACGGCAGGCGATGGGCCTTGAAGTGCAGGAGGCGAAGTCGCTGCGGCTGGACGGAGTAAGGCTGGTTTTCGCGGCGGTCGAGTCCGAGGCGGCGCGCGAACTCGAGCCGATCTATGCGCGGCACGTGCCGACGATCAGCACCGCCCGGCCCCATCGGATGGAACCCGATGTGCCGCTGATGATCCCGGGGGTCAATCTCGAACATATTGCGATCGTGAATGAGCAGCGGCGCCGGCGCGGATGGAAGGGATATATCGCTACGTTGCCAAACTGTACGGCGACGGGGCTTGCGATCACGCTCAAGGCGCTGGACGCGCGCTTCGGGGTCGAGTCGGTGATGGTGACCACGATGCAGGGAATTTCGGGTGCGGGACGTGACCTGCCGGCGCTCGATATCGTCGAGAATATCGTGCCGTACATTCCTCGCGAGGAAGAGCGCGTGATGATCGAGACGCGCAAAGTCCTTGGGTGCGTGGGCGAAGGTGCGATCGCGGAACTGCCAATCAGGATCAGCGCGACCTGCACACGCGCGTCGGTGCTAGCGGGGCATACCGAAGCGGTAGCGGTGGGACTCAAGCGGCAGGCGTCGCCCGAAGAAGCGATAGCGGCGTTCGAGGAGTACGGGCGGGAGTTTACCGCGATCGGGCTGCCCAACTCGCCGCGGCACATGATCACGGTGCATCGGAATCCGATGCGGCCGCAGCCGCGGCTGGATCGCGACGCCGAGCGGGGGATGACAACTTCAGTCGGGCGCGTACGCGCGGACGAAGTGCTGCCCAACGGGATCAAATACCTGTTGGTGAGCCACAAC
>JASHZA010000282.1 GCA_030042765.1 Candidatus Binataceae bacterium
CTTGTAGTCCTGTACCTGAGCCTTGGGCAGCGCAGCAGCTGGTGGGCGCCGATTGTCACGGGAACGTTCTCGGCGATTTGGGGTCTCGGCTTCGTCAGCCTGATGGGTTACGACTTCGACCCCGTTATGCTCGTCATACCGTTCGTTTTGACGGCGCGCGACCTGAGCCACGGCATCCAGTGGCAGGGCCGTTATTACGACGAACTCGATCGGCTGGACGACAAGCTGCTCGCCTGCGTAACGACGACTGACGTAATGCTCCCGCCAGGGTTGCTTTCGATTATCGCGGATATCGCCGGCATCATCTTCATTTCGTTGGGCGGAATCCCGGTGCTGAAGGAGATCGGGTTCGGTGGGGCGGTGTGGCTCGCCGGGAGCCTGACGATGGTGTTCGTGTTCCAGCCAATCTTCATGAGCTATTTGCCGAGGCCGCGCGTGAGAGAGCGGGGATGGTGGCCGCGGCGGGAGGCGGCGCGCGGCGGGTTACTGTCTTCGCTCACCGATTGGCTGGTGCATGTGCCGGTGACGCCGGGCGCCGTGCGCGCGGCTATCTTGATTGGCGGTGCGGGTTTCATCATTTGGGGCATCGCTTCGGGTCAGCGTGCGCATATCGGTTATGAGACGCAGGGCACGCCGCTGTACAAATCGGATGCCAAGGTGAACCGCGACATCGCGGAAATCGCAAAGTTTACGCCGACCGACGAAGGGTGGATAGTGCTGAGCACGCCGGACTACCCGGATCCGCAGTCAGGAATTTCTCCAAGTGTGCTGCGGATGAGTGATGACCTGCGGACGTATCTGCTCAGCCGCGGCCACGTGGCCGCTGTGGTCTCCTTCGCCAGCATCGCGATAGGACCGCTCGACGAGATTTTCCGCAACGGATTTCCGAAGTTCCGCAGCATGCCGAGCAGCCACGTGCCCTCCGCCTTTCAAAAGAATATGACGTCTGGCGTCGAGCTTGGCGGCAACCTTTGGTACATGTTCCTTGCCGGGACGGCGCCGGGGGAGATGGAGCGCTTTTATGCGCATTCGCCGCACGTCACCAGTACGTGCATCCGCGTACTCCTCCAGGACCATACGTACAGCCGGCTCAACAAGGTGCGCGATGACATCAAAAATTTTGTCGCTGAGCGCGTGGCTCCTGACTCTGATCTGAACCATGTGCAGGTGAGCTATCTTGGCGGATCGGCCGGCCTGTTCCTTGCCGCCAACGATGTTCTCAAGGATCTTGATTTTCTCAACATCACGTTCGTGCTGGCCGTCATTTATTTGTGCTGCACGATAGCCTTTCGCTCACCGGTCGCGGGTGCACTGTTTATCGTTTCGTGCGTAATGGCGAATTTCGGTGCTTTTGTTTACATGAACGCGCGGGATATCGGGCTGACGATCGACACAATTCCGGTGATTTCCCTCGGTATCGGTCTCGGTGTGGATTATGGAATTTATACAGTCGCGCGAATTCGCGACGAAGTGGCGCGCGGAGCGAGTATCGAGGATGCGGTTACGACTGCGCTCAAAACGACTGGCGCGGCGGTTTTCAGTACCTTTGCCGTGATGGTTGTTGGTATCCTGCCGTGGGCATTCTCGCCATTACTGTTCCACAACGAGATGAGCGTGTTGCTCGTCTTCCTGATGGGTACGAACATGGTTGCGGGCGTGATGATTCTTCCGGCCTATATCGCATGGCGGCGGCCAAGGTTCATCACACGCTACATGCCGTCGGCAATTGGAGAGGCGCGCGCCGCCGACTGAGTTTGGGCGTCGGGAAGCGGCCCGGGCGCTCAGGACAAAATATTGCGCAGGGGAGGGTGCTGCTGGTGCCAACTGGTTGCGCGCTCGTACGCCGCCCCCGCTTGTAACAAGAGAGCCTCGCCCAGACGCGGCCCCACCAGTTGAAGGCTCGGCGGCGGTCCGGAAGAGGCCTGACCGCAAGGCAGCGAAAGGGTCGGGTTGCGGCTAAAGTTGAAGGGTGCGGTGAAGCGCAACAGCGGGTTGGGGCCGGCCAGTTCGCGAGCGTCAGCCGGCATCGCGGTTGCCGGCAGCGACGCAACGGACATCGAGGGACAGGCTAGCACGTCGATTTGATCGAACAGCGCTTGGAAGCGATTCGCGAAACGCTCGCGCAGCATGTGCGCTTTGGCGTAATCCTGGCCGCGAACCGTCGCACCCAGTTCGAGAAACGAACGAAACCCGGGGCCGTAGTCGGAAGCCCGCGCCGGAAAAGTGGCTTCATGGGCCGCAGCCGTTTCCGCGGCGCAGATTGTGCTCCACGCAGCGAGACAGGCTTCGACGTCGGGAACCGCGACTTTTGCGACCCGTGCGCCGAGGCGTTCGAAAACGCTGATGGCTTCGGCGATCGCCGCCGCGACGTCAGGCGCAGCGCCTCCGCCAATGAAGTTCTCGTCAATACCGACGCGAATTCCCGTTGCGCCCCTCGCCAGCGCCGCGATGTAATCGTCGACCGGAGCCAGGAGAGAAGTTTCGTCCGCGGCGTCCGGACCCGCGATTGCGCTCAGAACGATGGCAGCGTCGGCGACGGTCCGCGTCATCGGGCCGATGTGGTCGAGTGATTCGCCCAGAGGAAAGACGCCGTGGCGGCTGACCCGCCCCCAGGTTGGCTTCAGGCCTACGATGCCGCAGGCGGCGGAAGGGAATCGAATTGATCCTCCGGTGTCGGTGCCGATCGAAGCGAAGCAAAGTCCGGCCGCGGTTGCGACTCCAGAGCCGCTGGAAGACGCCCCGGGCCATAGCGAATGATTCCATGGATTCAGCGGCGCCGGCAGATCGGGGTGGTACCATGCGACCGCAAATTCGGTGAGGTTGAGTTTGCCGAGCAGCACGGCGCCGGCGGATTCCAGGCGATCGACGACAGTGGCACTCGAATCGGGACGCCAATCGCGCAATAGGCGGCTGGCACAGGTCGTTGGGATCCCTTTCGTCTGGCACAGGTCTTTGATGGCAACCGGCACGCCGTGGAGAGGTCCGCGCCAGCGGCCGGCCTGGATCTCGGCGTCGGCCTGGCCCGCGGAGCGCAACGCGGATTCCTCCGTCAGGGTGAGATAGGCATGCAAGCGCGGATTTGCTGCGCGAATCCGTTCGAGAGTTGAGCGGGTAACCTCGACAGAGGAGAGCTTTTTCTCGCGGAACTGGATCGCGAGGTCGTTGGCGCTCAAGAAGGAAAGGCCTTCTGCGTTCATAGCAATACTCTCCCTTGGCGCCGTCGGCGTCGACTACATTGAAGGACAGTTCGGAAAAAGAATTCACCGCATCGGCCCTCGCGGACAGCCGCCGGAGATTTAACGCGACGATCCCGAGGGCGGTTTCGCGATAGATTCGATTTCGGAATCCGAGTGGGATTCAAGCGCGAGATTAGATAATAATCAACACCTCCTGAGGATAAATGCGTTCATATCTTCGTCCGCCCTGTTGACTTTGAGTGAGCAGCGGGACAACTATCGGTGAGCAGGGGGGGACAGGCCGAGACAGTCGCAATTCCAGCGGGCTTATGGGAGTTGCCGACGGTGCGAGAGACTCGCGCTTCCTGGATTCTTTTCTCGGGCTTGCCATTCCACCGCATTTGGTGATGTCTGAGCCTCAACCCGGAAAGATTCGCCGGCGATTTATCCCGATTATAAAATTCGGGATGTTACCGCTGCTGGTATTGGTACTGCTGACGAGTTTGCCTGGCCCTGCACGCGCTCAAAGGCAGCGGGCTCTCACACAGGGCGACTTGCTCGAACTTCTTAACGGCGGTGTCTATAGCGAGCGCGTGACCACGCTCGTACAGCAGCGCGGAATCGCCTTTGTTCCTACCGATCAGTCCCTCGAGGCACTGAGGAATGCCGGCGCAAAAAAAGAGCTGATGCGCGCCGTCCTGTCGGCTCGCCGTGAACTTCCGCAGGGGCCGGCACCGCTTCCGCCGTTAACGGTCCAAAACGCGAGGCCAGCACCTGCTTTTGCGGAAAGTCCTGCCGCGCCGCCCGCGCTCGCGCCCGGTTCCCAGATAACCATGCAGAACTGGCGGCAATATCGGCAATTCATGCCGGTCGGAATGATTGAGTTGTTCGAAGGTAACCAATTCTGGAAGATGCCGGCGGATATCGAACTCGAGGTTGGACCCACCGTCCTGGAGGATATTCCTGCGGGCTACGCGCAGGCCACCGAGAGGTACGCGGGCCGCGCGCGGGTGGTGCGTTATCCTGACGGGCACAACGATGTGCTCAACTATTACGGGGGCGAACCTTTTCCCCGCCCGCAGGAACCGGACAAAGGCTACAAGCTTCTCGCCGATCTCTGGTTTGCTTACGTTCCCCATCTTGCGGTCGGGGCTACGCGTAATCTGTTGAACACCTGCACTCAGGATCGCCTGGGGGACATCAGTTGCCTCAAACTCTCGTACGTATATCGTCAGACCGCGTACAACACTGACCCGGGAATTCCCCGCGACGACCCGTCGGCAAAAGATGATTGGTATACCGAATGGGTAATGGTCGAAGAGCCTGAGCAGGCGAAATACACAACACAGTTGACGCTTTTCTCAAGAGACAATCAGCGCCTTCAGGATCTTTACATCTACGTTCCGTCGTTGCGACTGACGGTTCGAGGTTCGCTGGCGTCGCGCTGCAGCCCGCTGGTCGGCACTGACTATATACAGGACGATTACAAAAGTGTGGGCTTCAACGGTGGAATCGCGATCTTCGATGCCAATTTCCTGGGACATCGCAAGATGCTCGCGTTGACCGGCAAGCTCGATCCGTTGGCAGGCGATTTCCCGAATAACTACTTCATGCCGCTGGGATGGCCTAAGCCGTCGTGGGGTCCGTGGCAATTGCGCGATGTTGACGTAATCGATGTGCGGCGCATTCCCGCTGAACAGGCGGGCTACTGCCTTGGCAAACGCATAATCTACGAAGACTCCCGGACTCACTATGCGCTGTGGGAAGATGCGTACGACTCGGCGATGCACTTGTGGAAGAGCGCGTTTGTCGCGCAGCGGCTGACCCTTGCGACTCGCCTAGGTTACGTGCCTGGCGCCGTCACTTCGAGCGTCTGGGATTTTCAGAACGATCACATGACCAACGTGTCCACGCAGGACCGGTACGGTCATGACTTGCTGGCGGATTACGACGTACCCGCCGAATACCAGGACTTCAGCACCTATGCGACCCCGGCGGGACTGGCGAGAATCATGAAGTAAGCCGTTGCCGCGGCTGACGGGCCGGGTTCTGCCTTCGGAACGCTGTCGTGCCTCGAACAACGAGGGTGAATGCAATGTTCCTCGATTATTACGGGTTGCGCGAGAATCCATTCGGGGTAATTGCGGATACCCGGTTCCTGTATCTCAGTCCCAGCCACTACAATGCTCTCGAGGCGCTCTATCACGGTCTGAACAACGGCCAGGAGTTTCTGGCTCTGGTCGCGCCCCCCGGCATGGGCAAGACTACTGTGCTGCGGCGGCTTGCATCTCAACTTGCAGTGCGCGTCATCTTCCTGTCTCTCACGAACTCCGGTACCCGCGAACTTATTGGATGCCTGCTCGGAAGCCTCGGGGTGGATTCGACCGACCGCGACCTGCTGTGGATGCACGAGCGCCTGAATGACGTGCTGCGCAACGAGGCACGCTCGTCGCACCGTTTCGTGCTGATTCTCGACGAGGCCCAGAATCTCACGAGTTCGACGCTGGAGACGCTGCGGCTTCTCTCCAATTTCGAAACGCCGAACGACAAGCTTATCCAGACTGTTCTCGTTGGCCAGTCTGCGCTGGCCGATGCGCTGGCGCGTCCCGAACACGAGCAGTTGCGGCAACGTCTCTCGATCCTGGCGCGGCTCGAACCTCTGTCTCCGTCGGACGTGGCGAAGTACATCGAATTTCGACTCCGTGTCGCCGGATATGCAGGACAACCGCTGTTCACTTCGCGCGCGTGCAGGATGATCGCGGGATGGAGCCGCGGGATTCCGCGGAGAATCAACAGCCTGTGTTTCAACGCGATGAGCCTTGGAAGCGCCGCCGACAAACGTCGTATCGACGGGAGGGTCGTTCGCAGGGCGATCGCAGCACTTGACCTCGACAAGCTCACGTCCGAGGCTCGAGGTGCTCAAATTGCCGATTTCGCCGCGGGTTTTGATCGCACCCCGTGGTTCGCCGTCGCGTCGATTCTGCTCCTGATAATCATTCTGGCCGGAAGTTTTTCGTACTTGAGAGGATTTGGTCGATGGTTCCCGGCCGGAGCCACGAGCAACGTAACGCCTGATGTGGCGGAACGTTTCCCGGCTCCCTCGACGGCGCCCGAGCCTCCCAACTCTCCTCGAAGCGGTCGCGAGTTCGTTGAACTCCCGCGAGTGGTGCCACCGTCGATTGTCTCGCTCAATGAGTTTGGAGAAGAAGCAGCACCTAGGTCGTTGCCCGGCAAAGTCAACCTTCCGAAGAGTGGGACTGAGGCTGTGGTCCCGAATGAGTCGCCCAAAACTGTCGTGGCCGCTGCGACGGGCTCATCCGGAAGTTCTGCCGGCGGTGCAAGTGCCGTCGGCGATGACAAAATCCTCACCGAAGTGAAACTCGGCGAAAACTACATGCGCCAAGGAGAGTATGACGACGCTCTGCGCGAATTTCAGTCCGCGCTCGCGCAAGATCCTGCCAACCGCGATTTGCGCGGCAAGGTGGAAACAGCCCGCCGGGCAAAGGCTACTGAAGCCCGCATCCTCGAATAGCCTGCTTTGGCATTGCCGATATAAGAGGCGAGGAGGCCACCGCGGTCGCGGTGCGCCGCCGGTCAATCCCACTTAAGAGTCACGCGCGCGCTCTGTGATTCGATTTGCAGTCGAGGAGCCGGCGCCAGGCTCATGCGCGCACCCTTCAAGCACTCCCGAGTGCGTACGTCAAAACGATAGCCGTGCCATGGGCATTCGATGGTTGCTTCTCGAATTTTACAATCGCCCAACGGGCCAAGCCAATGCGGGCAGACAATTGAATGGG
>JASHZA010000283.1 GCA_030042765.1 Candidatus Binataceae bacterium
TCGGTGATAACGACGTCGGCCTTGGCCCGGTTGATATCCCGGCCTTCGAGATAGCCGATGTAATTTACGTGCGGGGCCATCTCGCGCAGCGCGTCCGCCGCCGCCCGGGTCAGGTCAGTACCCTTGGAGGCTTCTTCACCGTTGGACAGAATCCCGACGCGAGGCTGCGCGACACCCTGCACATGCTTCCAATAGACGCTGCCCATCACCCCGAACTGCATCAGGTTTATCGGCTTGACCTCGGTGTTCGCGCCGGCATCGATCAGCAGCGCCACACCGCCGGTGGTCGGCACCAACGAGGCGATCGCCGGACGATCGACACCGGGTAGATTTCCCAGTATCGCCATCGCCGCCGCCATCATCGCGCCCGAATTTCCCGCGCTGACGAAAGCGTCGGCGGCGCCGCGCTTTACCATCTCGAGACCGACGTGAATCGAGGATTCGGGCTTGCTCAGCACCGATTCGAGCGGCGACTCGTCCATCTCGACGGCTTCGGATGCGTGTTCGACACTGATCGCAAGGCCGGCCGTTTTGTGCTCGGCCAATTCGCGCGCAACCACCTCCCGGTCGCCAACGAGCACGACTTCGATATTGAAATCGCGCGCCGCCATCACCGCGCCTTCGATTACGGCCTTGGGCGCAAGGTCTCCACCCATCGCGTCAAGCGCGATTTTCACGGTGTGCCTCCGGGCGAGGAATTGAACAGGCTCTTCACAAATCCGTCCGTGTCGCCGTCTTTGCTGCGCGGCTTCCAGTGGATTGCTGGACCGCGCGAAGGCGGCGAAGACGCCTTACGCCTGGGTCGGCGCCAGTTCCCGGCCTCGGTAGGTACCGCAATGGCGGCAGACGCGATGGGGCATCGCGGGTTCGCCGCATTGGGGGCATGCAATCGGATTTACCGGGTGCAGCGCGTCGTGCGCGCGGCGTTTGTTGCGCTTGGACCTCGAAGTTCGGCGCTTGGGAGCTTGCATGGCGTTTTGCTTCTGATGCCTTCCTTAAAAGATTAGACGATCCGGGGCGGCGCGCGCTTCAGGGGCGACCAACCTTGAGTGTTCGCAGGACGGCGAACCGCGGGTCAAATGCCTCGCTGCGGCAGGCACACCTGCTCTCGTTCAGGTTCGCGCCGCATTGAGGACACAATCCGCGGCAGTCTTCGCGGCAAAGCGGCCGATCGGTCAGCGCCAGCAGCACCTGCTCTCGAATCAACGGCGTCAGATCGACGTCTTCACCTTCGTAGATCGAAAACTCGAGATCGTCCGAGCGCTGCTCGGCGTCGCCATCGTAACCGATGGACTTGGGAGTCAAAACGTAGCGAAACGCCCGCCGCCGCTCAGCCTTGAATTCCTCCGCGCACCTGGCGCAACATGCCGTCGTCTTCGCGTCGACTTCACCGGTCAGGAACAGCTCAGTTCCCGCCTTATAATACGAAAAGTCGACCTGTATCAGCCGGTCGAGGCGGTATTCGGTGACCGGCCCGCGAGCAAGCGTACGATTGATCTCCCCTTCGGGTTCCGCGAAGGAAATCTCTCGCGCTTCGGCGGTTATGTCGTCGACCCGTAGCTTCATGATTTGACGCCCACGTTAAGCCGCGGATGTGACCGTCAATTATGGCATGTCATGACCTGCTGTCCAACAACGGGGCGCGCACCTCGAGAACATTGGCAGCGTTCGCTCTTTGCCAGTTCAGGCTGGCTAATCGCTTCGACGCTCCCGCTGCGGTACGCTGTTTTACACCAAACGCATGACACCGCCAAATCCCGCCCCGGAATCCCGCGTCCGATCGCATCTAATGCGCATTTTTGCCGGGGCCATATCGGCGGTGGCTCCCGATCGGGTCGTAGCGCGCGCGCTCGAGGGCGCCCTGCCCGACGCTCGCTCCGTGCCCTCGGTTATCGATGGGGCCGAAGCTGTCCGTCTACTCGCCGTCGGCAAGGCGGCTTTCGGGATGGCGGTCGAGGTTCAAGCCCGCATAGCGGCGAAACTGCGCGAAGCCCTGGTGATCATGCCCCACTCCGAATCCCAGCCTGGTATCCCCCTTCCGGGAATGCGGATTATCACCAGCTCCCATCCGCTGCCTGACGCTTCGTCGGAAGCCGCTGGCCGCGCAGCGCTGGAATTCGTCGCCAGCAGCCGCCCGAGGGAGTTGATCCTGATCGCGCTGAGCGGAGGCGCTTCCGCCCTGATGGCGGTTCCCGCGGACGGTCTCACGCTCACCGACAAGATCTCGATAACTTCGGGATTACTGCGCTCAGGCGCGACGATCCGGGAGCTGAATACGGTTCGCAAGCATCTCTCGGCGATCAAGGGCGGCCTTCTGTTGCGGGCGGCTCCGCCCGGGGTTCGCCTGCTCAGCCTGATCCTCTCCGACGTACCCGGCAACGATATCGGGACCATCGGATCGGGTCCGGTTGCCGCCGATGCAACCACTTACGCCGACGCAGTTGCAGTTCTGAAACGGCGCGGCCTGTGGGGTCGCGCTCCCGAGACGATTCGCGGTCATTTAGAGCGTGGTTCCGCGGGCGAAATTACCGAAACCGTCAGACGCGGCGACCCCGAAATCGACCGCGCCACGAACCTGATAGTCGGCGACAATGCCACTGCGGTCGACGCCGCAGCGGACACCGCGGTTGCCCTCGGCTATCGGCTTGAACGCGCGCGCGACCTGTCGGGCGAAGCCAACGACGTCGGCCGCGCGATGGCAACCCACCTCGCTTCGATCGATCGAGAACGAGTCTGCGTGATCGCCGGAGGCGAACCGGTGGTGACGGTCCGCGGCGCAGGCAAAGGTGGGCGGGCCCAACAATGCGCGCTCGCGATGGCCTTGGGACTCGAGCAAATCGAACACGAGCGGCGGATCGTCGCCCTTTTCGCTGGCACCGACGGGGTCGACGGCCCCACCGAGGCAGCAGGAGCGATCGTCACGCCGGCCACGGTGCGGCGGGCCAAAGAGGCCGGAATCGACGCCCGTTCGGCGCTCGAACGCAACGATGCCTATAATTTATTCAGCAGGCTTGGGGATGTGATCATCACCGGACCAACGGGTACGAACGTCGCCGACATTTTCGTGGGACTCGTAAATTATTGAAATGGCGAATCGCGCAACTTCGGGAGGCGGCGAGGGACAAATCTCGCGATTAAACGAGACGGGAACGAATGTTGCTGCCCCTTCGACTGGAACGGGACCGTGGCCGACCGCGGCCCTCATAAGAGGAGACCGTAAGCGGGTGGAATTGAGCGGAAATGGTGTTCGCAATGGCGCCGCTGCAACGGCGGTGACTCTGATTCCCGGCGACGGCATCGGTTCCGAGGTGATTGGCGCGGCAATTACTGTGATCGAGGCGGCCGGATTGCAAATCAAATGGGACCGGCAATTGGCAGGCGCGGCGGCGCTCGAGGCGGCCGGCAACCCCGTCCCCGACGAACTGCTTCGCTCGCTTAGGCGCACCCATATAGCACTTAAAGGTCCACTTGAGACCAGTGTCGGCGAGGGCTACCGTTCGGTGAACGTCTACCTGCGCAAAACCTTCAACCTTTACGCGAACTTGCGCCCGACCCACAGCTTCGAGGGCGTTCACACCCCGTTCCGCAACGTTGACCTCGTCGTCGTGCGCGAAAACACCGAAGACCTGTACGCCGGTATCGAACATCTCGTAACTCAGGGCGTCGTCGAGAGCGTCAAGGTGATCACCGCCCGCGCGTCGACTCGAATCGCGCGGTTCGCCTTCGAGTACGCGCGCCACAACGGTCGCGCGTCCGTCACCGCGATTCACAAAGCGAATATCATGAAGCTCTCGGATGGACTCTTCCTCAAATGTGCGCGGAAGGTCGCGGAGGAATACAAGGATATTCGGTACGACGAGCAAATCGTCGACGCCGCCTGCATGCGGCTTGTCACCAACCCCGGCTCGTTCGACGTTCTCCTCCTCGAGAATCTCTATGGCGATATTGTCTCCGACCTCTGCGCGGGCCTGGTCGGCGGCCTCGGTGTCGTCCCGGGAGCCAACTACGGAGAGCGCGGGGCGATCTTCGAAGCGGTCCACGGCACGGCGCCCGACATCGCGGGCAAAAATATCGCCAACCCGGTCGCGGCGATCCTCTCCGGCGCGATGCTCGCGGCGTACCTCGGCTATGCCGATGCGGCTCGGCGGATTCGCGAGGCGGTCGGTGCCGTGCTTCGCACTGGCAGCGTGCTGACCCCCGATCTCGGCGGCAAGGCGACCACCACCGAGATGACGGCGGCGGTCCTGCGCGCAATGAAAGCCTCGACCGCTGCCTACGGCTCCGCCGCGGCCGTGTAGCCGGCCCCTTCCTATCTGACCGCTGCTTCGCTACGTTCCCGGTCGTTCGGAAGGCATTCCCGCATTCCTCGTCACCGCGTTCTTCTCGGCGAATGTTATCTCTCAAGTCCGGAGGCAACTATGTCAATCAAGCTTTATGGCATTCCTCAATCGCGCACCGCCCGATGTCTGTGGATGCTCGAGGAACTAGGCGCGCCATACGAGAACGTACCCGTCAATTTCATCGGCGAAGCGCAGCAGCCCCAATACCTGAAAATCAACCCCAACGGCCGCATCCCCGCGATCGACGACAACGGTCTCATTCTCTTCGAGTCGCTCGCGATCAACCTTCACCTGGCGCGCAAGTACGGCGCAGCCACGCGCTTCTGGCCCGCCTCGCCCGACGATCAGTCACGCGCGATTCAATGGTCGATCTGGTCGATGACGGAGGTCGAGCCCGCCATCGTCAAGATTCTGATGAACCGGCTTTTCCTGCCCGAAGCGGAGCGCCGCGAAGCCGAGGCGGTCGAGGGCGGGCGGGCGCTGCGCAAGGCGCTTGCGGTGCTCGACCTCTCGTTGCGCGGCCGCACCTGGCTCCTTGGCGATTCGTTCAGCGTCGCCGACCTTAACGCGTTCGCGGTAGCCGGTTCGGATCATCACGCCTTGCGGACGCCCTACCTCGACCGGCTCGATCCGCGCGAGGCGGCCAGGATTAGTTCGCCGAATCTCGATGGCCTGCCCGACGTAGCGCAGTGGATGAAGCGATGCGCCGATCGCCCTGCCCTCGCCCGTGTCCTCGCGCTGCGCTGAATGATTAAGTTTCGAACCGTCCCCGTACTGCGAACGGCGCGATACGCGTAAGCGCCAGCGGCGAAACTGCTGCGGTTCGTGAGTTTACTTTACGGTAAGGTGAAGCAACGGGCGGCTCTTCCGATCCATCCACCGCTCCGCTATTTTTCGTTCCATGGGAAACGCGCAAAGGGACCCCGGAAATCGTTTGCCACCCGGCCAGACCCTGGTCACCAACTTCCCGGTACTGAGCTACGGCCCGACCCCGCGCTTCAATCCCGCCAAATGGGACTTTCGCGTTATTGGCCAAGTCGAGGAGCCGCTGCGCTTTACCTGGGACGAGTTCCGAAAATTGCCAATCTCGAACCAGGTCTCCGATTTTCACTGCGTTACCACCTGGTCGCGCTTCGACAACCGCTGGGAAGGCGTCAGAATCGGCGACCTGATGAAATTGGTCCGGCTTAAAGTCGACGCCAAATTCGTCTTCCTCCACTGCGACGGCGGCTATACCACCAACCTGCCGCTCGACGAGTTCCTCGAAAACGACGTGATGCTGGCTAATCGCCACGACGGCAAGGACTTGGAACCCGACCACGGCTGGCCGCTGCGGCTGGTCGTGCCCAAGCTCTACGGATGGAAGAGCGCAAAATGGCTCCGCGCTATCGAGTTCTGCGCGACGGATCGGCGCGGCTTCTGGGAGGTCCGCGGCTACCATAATCATGGTGAGCCATGGGCCGAGGAGCGTTACTCCTTCCAGGAGGACGGCGAGGAATAGCCGCTCGGCAGGCCCCGCCGCCTGCAGGGCACGCCGCTGCCACTCCTAACTGCGTCCCGCGCATCGGAACCGATCTACGTCATTCGGCCCAAATCGCGAACAGAACCTCGAGCGCCTGCGTGCCGAGAGCTTTGACGTCGCCGTAATCGGCGGCGGCATCAACGGCGCCGCTATCGCGCGCGACGCCGCGATGCGCGGCCTGCGCGTCGCCCTCATCGACAAGGGCGATTTTGCCGGGGCAACCTCGTCGAGCTCCTCGAAGCTTATCCACGGGGGACTCCGCTACTTGCCGCAGGGCCAGTTGCGTCTCGTCTATCACGCCCTGCGCGAACGCGAGCGGCTCCGCCGTCTGACGGCGCCCCATCTGGTCCGTCCGATTCGTTTCCTCTACCCGACCTATCGCAGCCGCGGGATCGGCCGCCTCGCGCTCTCGGCCGGCCTTCTCTTCTACGATTGGTTCGCAGGGACCCCGCGCGCCGAACGCCATCGTCGGCTCGCCGCCACGGAGGTCTGCGAACTCGAACCGGAACTCGCCTCTGACGGCCTGAGCGGGGGCGCATTGTACTACGACGCATGGGGGGACGACGCGCGCCTCACGATCGAGAACGCGCTCGACGCCGCAGTTCATGGCGCGGCTATCGCCAACTACGTATCGCTTGAGGGATTTTCGCACAGCGGATCGCGTATTTCCGCCGCCGGCGTACGCGACCTCGGCGGCAGCGGTACCTCCTTTGAGATCCGGGCGCAGTTCTTCGTCAATGCCACCGGACCCTGGGTCGATCATATCCGCCGGATGGATGACCCGGGATGCGCCCCGATCGTCCGTCTCACCAAGGGGGTTCACCTTGTGTTCGCCCAAAGCCGTCTCCCGATACGCAATTCGCTGGTGCTCTCCGATGAAGCCGGGCGCATCGTCTTTGCGATGCCGCGCGACGGCTACGTCCTGGTCGGCACCACCGATACCGACTTCACCGGCGACCCCGCTGACCCCACGGTGGACGATTCGGATGTGGCTTATCTAATGGGTTTGTTTTGTAAAAGCGGCTTGTGCGTGCGGGCCTCCGATGTAGCCTACCGATTCGCAGGGTTACGCTCTTTGATCGCCACCGGCAAAATGAGACCCTCCTCGATCCCCCGCGAGGAAACTATCGGCGTAAGTATATCAGAGTTGACAACCGTTGCGGGGGGCAAACTCACGACTCATCGCAGAATTGCCGAGAAAGTTGTGGATAAGCTCGATCGATCTCTCGGCCGGCGCTCGACGCGATGCCCAACTCTCGAAACGCCGCTGCCCGGCGCGCGTCCGTGCGGTCAGGCGCAGTCAAGCACCGCTGCGCTTTCGGCCGATGTTTCGCATATGCTCGGCGCGCGTTACGGCACTCGCGCGACACTCATAATGGACATCATTCGCGA
>JASHZA010000022.1 GCA_030042765.1 Candidatus Binataceae bacterium
AAGCGATCAATTGCCCGGCTGAGCATTTGGAACCGGGATCGGAGGCACCGGGTTGTGCATAAATTCGGTCAGGGTGAAGCTGCGGACGCGCCCGGCGCCGTACAAAACCTGCACCCGAACCCGCCGTATATCAGGGAAAATCGAAGAACCTTCGACCGATCGCTGCCAGCGAAAATTCTTGTATTGCCCTGGGTACAGCTGCGAGAAGTCGCCCTGGGTTACGCCCAGCGGGGGGAAGCGTTCGACCTCGGCCTGCGCCATCAATACCTGCGCCAGTGTCGCAGCCTCCGTCAGGTTCTGGCCGCGAATCACCGAATCCAGGTTGCTGTGATGAAGCGAAAGCAGGGCCAGCAGCGCGATCCCAATGAAGGCGACCGCGATCATCACCTCGAGCAGCGTGAACGCAGCGGAAAAGGATTGTGCGATCCGTCTCATTGACTAGAGCGATCGGTTCGCAAGGGACTAAGGTCGCCGCGGGCGACCGAGACACGCCCGCTGAACGGATCGATAGCGAGGGTGAAGACCGTCCCGATTGTGTCCACCAGATGGATGACGGCGGCGTCGGCAGCGCCACCCGGGTAGAACTGTACGCCGACCGTACCCCGGCGAAACGTTCCGGCGCCTTCGACCGATACGTCGCGGATATGAACGTCGGGCGGCATTTCGACCACCGCGCCCGCCGCTCCCGACTCGGGCATGAAGACCGGCTGAGGCGCAAACGGATCCAAACGCATGACCACGTAGCGATCGTGGTCGAGGTCGAAGGTAAGCCGCAACACCACCTTTTGCGCACCGGCCTCCTGGTACAGGTAGTTCGCATGGCTGGCCAGGCGGCGGACCTCGCTCTTCAACTGAGCGTCGCCGAAGACGGCGAAATGCGGCATTGCGATCGTCATTATGAGGCCGATCAGGAAGAGCACCACCGCCAGCTCGAGCAGAGTGAAACCCTGTCCGTACCGGAGCGCACTCCTTTTTACGCAGTTATTCATTTGTCCCCGGCCCAACGCTGTCGAGCGCAACTGCATCGTTCCGGCTTACTCTACGGGCACTGAACACCGTGCCGCACGGAAAATTCGAGAGCGTGCCCGAGCCCGCGTCACGAACTGCTGCTACCGTCGATATCGGCGTTTTTCCCTTCGCCGCCCTCAACGCCGTCGGCCCCGAAGGATTTGAGCACGTAGGAGTTGCCGTCGCTCTGGTAGAAGTATGGATTGCCCCAGGGATCGGGCGGGATTTTCTCGATGTAGGGGCCGCCCCAATCCTTGGGGACGTTGCCCGCAGTCGGTGCGGCGATCAGCCCGGACAAACCCTGGTCCGTAGTCGGGTACGATCCGCTATCGAGGTAGTAACGGTCGAGCGCGCTTTTGATCTGCGCGATGTCAGCCTGGGCCTTGACCCGCTTCGCCTTGTCGGTCGCGCTGCGCAGATTTTGAACGACGATCGTTGCCAGCAAGCCGATGATCAGGATGACCACCATGAGCTCGATCAAGGTGAAGCCGTCCTGAAAACGACGGAGCTGCTTGCGCATCGCCATATTCCCCCGCAACAAAATCACTGCATCAACTGGTTCAACTGGAAAATTGGCAGCAGTACGGCCATCATCATAAAAAGAATAACAGCCGCCATTACCAGCGTCATCAGCGGCTCGAGCATCGTCGTCATCTGGCGCAGCGATGTCTCGACTTCGCGCTCGTAATTGTCCGCAACCCGCTCGAGCATCTGTTCGAGCTCTCCCGAGCGCTCTCCCACCCTGACCATCTCGACCAGCAGCGGAGGGAATAACCCGCTGCGCGCGAGCGTGTCGCCCATGCCGTGCCCCGCCCGGATACTGTCGCGGCTGGCCTCGAGCGCATCGGCCAGAAGTCCGTTGGTTACCACCCGTTTGACCGCGGCCAGCGCGGGCAGTAATTGCACGCCGCTCTTAAGCAGGGTCGCAAGCGTGCGGGCGAGCCGGGCGCATACGATCCTGACCACAGTCGGGCCCAGGTACGGGATTCGCAGCAACCAGGTATCGTAAAAACGCCGGCCCGCTTTGGTCGACAGTCCCGCCGCAATTCCTGCCACTGCCGCGACCAGACCTATCAGCAGAATCAGCCAGTAGCCGGTCAGGAAGTTCGAGATGCTGATCAGTACGCGGGTCATCAGGGGCAGCACCGCGTGCTGCTGTTCGAAGATGGTGGCGACCTGCGGTACGACATAGCTCACCAGGAAGCCCATGATCAGCCCGCCCACGCACATCATGATGGCGGGGTAGGTCAAGGCGCCGCGGACCTTGGAGACGAACTCCGACTGCCGTTCGCTGTATTCGGCCAGGCGATCCAACACCGCCTCGAGCGCACCCGCCGCTTCGCCCGCCCTAACCATCCCGACGTAGAGTTCGGAGAAAATGTCCGGGTGACCGGCCATAGCGTCCGCCAGCGAGGAGCCTTCGCGAACGCTCTCCCGCACCTGCGAAAGAGTTCGCTTCGTCAGCGGACGGCTGGATTGGCCGCTCAGAGTACCCAGTGCATCGACCAGTTGCACGCCGGCGCCCAGCAAGGCGCCCAACTGGCGCGTGACCAGTGAGAGTTCGGGCGCGGGAATTCGCCGCCTGATGCCGGGTAACCATTGCCGCAGCGGGCGCGTACGCAGCGCGGGCGCGCTTTCCTCCTCGGCCACTTCGGTGGGAAAAATCCCGAGGTCGCGCAGCTTTCCACGAGCGCCGCGCGGATTGTCGGCGTCGATTACGCCCGCGACCGATCGGCCGTCGGAGGCGAGTCCCCGGTACGCAAACACCGGCATGCTTAGAGGACCGAAATAGCGGCCAAACTATGCAAAATCTTCCTGGGTGACGCGCAACAGTTCTTCGATCGTGGTTTGCCCCGCGATCACGCGTTCGGCACCGTCCTGGCGCAGCAGTTTCATCCCCTTGGCGCTGCAGGCACGCCGCAGCGTTGCCGCGTCCGCCTTCTGCATCACCAGGTCCCTCAGATCATCATCCATCACCATCAACTCCTGCACCGCAGTCCGGCCACGATAGCCGCTGTTGCGGCATGCGCGGCATCCGGCCGGCCGATAAATCGGGCCCTTCAGTCTCGACGGATTGATTCCGATCCGCAGCAGCTCGGCTTCGCTCGGCACGTGTGGTTGGCGGCAATCCGGACAGAGCACGCGCACCAGCCGCTGAGCGAGCACTGCCAGTACCGACGAGGAAACCAGGAACGGCTCGATCTCCATGTCCACCAACCGGGTGATCGCGCCGAAGGAATCGTTGGTGTGCAATGTCGAGAACACCAAATGGCCGGTCAGCGCGGCCTGAATCGCAATCTCCGCGGTTTCGCCGTCGCGGATTTCGCCGACCATGATCACGTCGGGGTCCTGTCGCAGAATCGAGCGCAGGCCATTGGCGAAGGTCAGATCGATCTTTGGGCTCACCTGCATCTGCCCAACGCCCTGAAGCTGATATTCGATCGGATCCTCAATCGTGATGATGTTCTTCTCGGGCGAATTGATGCGGCTCAGGCAGGCATAAAGCGTCGTCGTTTTGCCCGACCCGGTAGGGCCGGTGGCAAGAATAATCCCGTGGCTCTGGCGGATCAGGCGATCGATCTTGCGCAGATTGTCGCCGGAAAATCCCAGCCGATCGAGGTTCACGTCGACCACCGCCTGCGCGCGGTCGAGCAGCCGCAGAACTATTCGTTCGCCGAAAGCGGTCGGAATCGTCGACACGCGGATATCGATGTCGCGCCCCGCGAT
>JASHZA010000284.1 GCA_030042765.1 Candidatus Binataceae bacterium
CGTTTGCGACGCATCCGCCGGTGCACTCCTGGACCAGGTCTCTGTACTGTACGTTTCACCGCTAAAGGCGCTCGCTAACGATATCCGCCTCAACCTCGAGGAGCCGCTCGAGGGTGTCCGGACGGTGGCCGCCGAACTCGGACTCGATCCTGCTCCAATCCGCGCCGGATTGCGCACAGGGGACACGCCCGCAGGCGAGCGCACCGCGATGCTGCGCCGGCCCCCGCATATCCTGGTCACCACACCGGAATCTCTTTTCATCCTGCTGACCTCGGCCAAATTTCGGGAAAAGCTTCGTGGCGTCCGCTACGTGATCGTCGATGAACTGCACGCGATTGCCGGCAACAAACGTGGGGCCCATCTGATGCTCACGCTGGAGCGGCTCGAGCGCCTGGTGCGTCTCGCCGGCGCGCCTCGCCCGGCGCGTATCGGGCTTTCGGCCACGCTCAATCCGATCGAGGCGCTCGCCGCGTTTCTTGCAGGGGCCGAGGTCGATGAGAGGGGTGCCCGCGCATCCCGTCCCGTACGGATCGTGCGCGCCGACGATCAACCGCGCTCGCTCGACCTGCAAGTGATGGCGCCGGGACCCGAACTTACCTCGCTCGCCACCCATCAGCATTGGGAGGCGACGTACGACGCGCTCGCCAGCCTTGTTCGTGAGCATCGCACGACGCTGGTTTTTACACTGAGCCGCCGATGGGCCGAGCGAATCGCCCTCGCATTGCAAAAGCGCCTCGGCAAAGACGCCGTGATGGCCCATCATGGGAGCCTCGCTCGCGCCGAGCGCCTCGCGGCGGAACAGCGGCTCAAGCACGGCGATCTCAAGGCGATAGTTGCGACGGCGTCGCTCGAACTCGGAATTGATGTGGGCGCGGTCGACCTGGTCTGTCAGATTGATTCGCCCAAATCGATCTCTGCCGCGATTCAGCGCATCGGCCGCTCAGGCCACAGTCTCGGCGGAACGCCGAAGGGCCGCTTCTTCGCGCTCACGCTAGACGACCTGCTTGAAGCGGGCGCGGCGGTTCGCGCGATTCGCCTCGGTCATCTGGACGAGGTCGAGCTTCCCTCCGGATGCATGGACGTTGCCGCCCAGCAGATCGTGGCGATTGCGGCCGAAGAAGAGGAAATCAGCTCCGCCGATCTGCTGCGCCTTCTGCGCTCGACCCACAACTTCGCGAGCTTCGACGAAGCGGCGCTGCTCCCGCTGCTCGATCAGATGGCCGCGCAGCTGCCGGAACGGATCCAGGGGGCAAACCCGAAAATCTTCCACGATCGCATGAACGGGCGCGTCCGTGCGCGGCGCGGCGCACGGCTGGCTGCGATCACATCGGGCGGCACCATTCCGGAAAGCGGGAACTATGATGTCGTGATCGCTTCCGAAGGACGCAAGATCGGAGATGTCGAAGAGGATTTTGCGCAGGAATCGATGCGCGGCGACGTCTTCTCGCTCGGCTCGATGCCCTGGCAGATCCTGGGGATTTCCAAAAGCCGCTTGTTGGTCGAGCCCGCGCCTTCGATGTTGCCCTCGCTTCCCTTCTGGCAGACCGAAGCCGCCGGCCGTTCGCCCGCGCTCTCGGCCGAGGTGTGCGAGCTGCGCCGCCGGATTGCTGCGCTAATCGTTTCGGGCGGCGACAAGGCTGCCGCGGATTGGCTCGCGTCCGAATGCGTGATGGATGAGGCGGCGGCAAACCAGGCGGTTGCACACGTGCGCCGCGGCGTTGCCGCGCTGGGGGCGGTACCCGACGAGCATACGCTTGTGGTCGAGCGCTTCTTCGACGGGCTCGGCGGCACGCAAATCGTGATTCACTCGCCGCTGGGGATGCGGGTTAACCGCGGGCTGGGGCTCGCGCTGCGCAAGCGCCTGTGCCAGAGCTTCGATTTCGAGATACAGGCCTCGGCGATCGATGACGCCGTGCTGCTGGCGCTCAATTCGCGCCACAGTTTTCCGCTCGAGGACCTGCTCGCGATGATCAACTCGCGCAGCGCGCGCAACACGCTGGTGCAGGCGCTCCTCGACTCCCCGATGTTCGAGGTGCGCTTCCGGCACGTGGCGACGCGGGCGCTGTCGGTCATGCGGTCGTCGCGCGGTCGCAAGGTTCCGGCGTGGATTCAGCGGCTGCGCACCCAGGAGCTGATCACGGCGCTCTTTCCGCAGCGCAACGCCTGCTTCGAGAACCGTCCGCCGGCAATCGAAGTGCCGAGGCATTTCATCGTCGACGAAACCATAAAGGAGTGCGTGGAAGAGACCGCCGATCTGGAGCGGATGGCGAAGCTGCTCTGCGGCGTCGAGGACGGTTCGGTACGGGTTCGCCTGGTCGACAGCGTGGCGCCGTCGGTGTTTGCACATCGCGTGCTGCTGGCGTGGGACTACGCCTTCCTCGACGATGGAGAGCGCGGAAATCGGCGCAGCCGCACGGTTACGATGAACCGTGCGATGGCCGAGGACGTATTTCGGACCGAAGATCTCGCGGAGATGCTGTCCGCAGAAGCGGTCGAGCGGGTGGCGGCAGAGGTTGACGCGCGGTGGCCGGCGGCCCGGGCCCGCGATGCGGACGAACTTTATGAATTGATCCGCGCACACGGCGCGATCGCTCCGGCGGATGTGCCGGAGCGGGTGAACGGGGATTCCTCGAGACTACTGGGGTCGCTTAGCGATACGGGGCGCATTCTGACGGTACGGGTCGCCGATAATGCGGCGGAGGTTATACTCGCGGCGGAAGACCATCCGCTTTTTGCGGCTGCCTATCCAGGCCTTGTGGTCGTCCACCCTGAGAGCGCAATCTCGATAACCCGGTCAGGCGGCGATGGGAATCTTGAGCCCGAAGCGGCGCGCGAGGAAATCGCGCGCCGCGCGCTTGCGACTTCGGGTCCGGTCAACGCGCAGGAACTTGCGGTACGCTTATGGTTCGAACCTGCGGAGATGGAGCGCGTTCTCGCATCACTGGAATCCAGGGGAACGATATTCCGCGGTCACTTTACGACACCTGCCGTTGGGACATATCTGCCCGGCGGCGCGACTCCTCAGGATCCGACCTTGCAGTGGTGCGACCGGTACGTGCTCGAGCGGATCCATCGCAGCACCCTGACGCTGCTGCGTTCGGAGGTCGAGCCTTGCACGGATAACGAATTCGCTGCGTTTCGCTTCAGATGGCAGCATCTGGACGACCCCGAGCAGCCGGCAAGCCTCGAAGGCGTGCGTGCGGTAATACAGCAATTGTGCGGACTGGGGTTCGCTCCGGATTTTTGGGAGCGCGCGATTCTGCCCGCGCGGCTCGCCGACTACCGGCCCGAATATCTCGACTTGCTCTGTATGAGCGGCGAGATAGCGTGGGTCGCTGTTCCCGAAAGCGACGAGCCGGGCAGGGGCGCGTCGGCGTTTCCAAGCCTGGTGGCGTTCGCGCCACGCAACGACAGGATTTTTCGCTCGACTCGCGCGCTGCCCGAAGACCCTCAGGCTCATAAGGTTGCGGACACGCTCTCGAGCTTTGGAGCCCAGCACCTTGACCAGTTGGCCGAGCGTTGCGGTCTCTCGGAACGAGACACTCTGAGTGCTCTTTGGCGGCTGGCGGCGTGGGGTTTGGTATCGAACGACTGCTTTGCACCGCTGCGGCTGCTCTGGTCTGATCCAGAGGCGATGAATCAGCTTGGCCCGCCGGGGCCGCGGCGCGGCGGGATTACCCGCCATGATGCGGCGCTGCGGGCGAGGCTCAAATCAAGCGTGAGCGGGCGCTGGTCGCTGGTCCAGGCAAAGACCAGCGATGCGGCGGACGTGCTTGCGAGCGCCGATCGCGCCCGCGATCTGGCGGAGGTTCTACTCAAGCGGCATGGAGTGGTGGCGCGCGAGATGATGGCGCTCGAGCAGTTCGATATTTCGTGGCAGGAATTGGTGTTTGCGCTGCGCCGAATGGAATACGCGGGGCTGATTCGGCGCGGATGGTTCGTGCGATCGCTTTCGGGGGAGCAATACGCGTTGCCGGAGGCGCTCGAGATGCTGCGTGGAATGCGTGGAGCGAAGCTCGTTGCTGACCGCCCGATTGCGCTCAGCGCGGCTGATCCTGCCAATCCGTACGGAGTGCTGCTCCCAGGATGCGGCGTGCCGCGCGAGGCCGCGAACCTGCTGGTGGTGCGAGGCGGGCGGTTGACGATGGCGTTGTCGGGCAAATCTCTGGTAACGCCGGAGGCGCTGGGCGACGAAGAGTTTGCAGCGGCGCTTGTGGCGTTGATGAAGATGCGGCCGAAGCTCGCGATCGAGACGATCGGGGGAACGCCTGCGTTGGAATCGGATCGGGTGTACGCGATGGCCGCCATGCGGTTCCACTCGGACGGCCGATCGCTCGTATACGACGGTCTGCCGGGACCCGCGCCGGCGCGGGCGGTGGCGCCGCGGGCTCAGGTGGACCAGCATTAGCCTGGGCTCCTCCAGAAAAAGATCCAGGCGATTGTCCTCGGATGAAGAACCGAGACGAAAGCGACCTTTTCGAGCGGGGCCGCGTGCTCTTCAACGCCGGGCAATTCTTCGAGTGCCATGACGTATGGGAGGAGGTGTGGAAGCGGG
>JASHZA010000285.1 GCA_030042765.1 Candidatus Binataceae bacterium
TAATCATCAGGATCGCGATGAAGGTCAGCATCCGGTAGATGTCGTTGAACGCGAGCATCGAAGACTGTTGCAGCACCGCTCCGTAGACCATGCCGAGCCCCTGCTTCTGGCCGGTGACGAGTTGCCCGAGGAAGTGAAACTGCGGCGCTCCCGGCGCATGCGGCGTCATGGCGCCCAACCGCCATGCGTCGAACACCGAGAAGTGCTGGACCAGATAGGACTGATGGACCTGCTCATTGCGCACCAGCATGTTGGTCAGGTAAGCGATACCGATCGCCGCGCCGGTGTTGCGCATCATGTTGTACAGGCTCGCAGCGTAGCCCATCTGCTCGCGCGCTACGCAGGTGAGTGCCGCCGCCGACAGGATCGGAAAGCACATCCCCAGCCCGAGTCCAAGCACGATACCAGGCCAGATCACCTGCCACATTCCTACCTCAAGATTCCAGTGCGCCATCGCCCACAGGCCGATGGTCATCAGGATGAAGCTGACGCCGATCAGGCGCTTGTTGTCGTAACCTGCGCGCGCGATTTGGCCGGCGAACAGCATCGCGGACATCGCACCAAAGGCCCGCGGCGCCATCACCAACCCCGCCTTCCACGCCGTGTAGCCGATGTATTCCTGGAGGAAGACCGGGTTCAACAAGCCGGTGCCAAATAGGATGAAGCTCAACATCACGACCGCAAATAACGCGCTCGAAAATTGGGGAATCTTGAGAAAGTGAAGTTCCAGCACCGGCTCCTTGACGCGCAGCTCGTGTACTACCAGCGCGACCATCGCCAATCCGGAAATCGCGCTCGCCCACACCACCCAGCTCGAGTTGAACCAGTCCGCGCGCTGGCCTCGGTCGACCACGATTTGCAGCAGGCCCAGCCATAGCACCAGGTAAAGGATGCCCAGGTAGTCGACACGCCCGCTTTTGGCGCGCGCGCGCAAATACGCCGGGTCGTGTACGAACGCCGACACCATCAGGAAGGCAATCGCCCCGATCGGCACGTTGATGTAGAAATTCCAGCGCCAGTTCCAGTTGTCGGTGATCCATCCGCCCACCGTCGGGCCCAGGATCGGCGCGACCATCAAACCCATCCCCCACATCGCCATCGCGAGCTGCTGCTCTTCGGGCGGAAACGTTTCCATCATTATCGCCTGGGACGAAGGGATCATCGCGGCCCCCGCCACTCCTTGGACCAGGCGGAACAGCACCATCTGGTCCAGAGTTTTGGCGGCGCCGCAGCACGCGGATGAAATCACAAAGCCCAGGACAGAGGTCAGGAAGTAGCGTTTGCGGCCGAAGCGCGCCGAAATCCATCCGGTCAACGGGATCATCACGCCGTTGGCCACCAGGTAGCTGGTGAGCACCCACGCGATTTCGTCAACGCTGGCCGAAAAGCTGCCCTGCATATGCGGCAGCGAAACGTTTACGATCGAGCTGTCGAGCACTTCGAGTGTGGCACCCAGCATCACGGCGAGCGCGATCAGCCATTTGTGCGGCGCCCGCCCGGCTTGCTGGTCGGTTTGCAGCGCGGCGTTCGGTTCAGCGGCGGCAGCCATGATGCACTCGAACTCTGATCGATCTCCGCAGGTTTCACCCGCCGACCGCGCCGCGCGCCGCCCGGCGCGGAGCACGATTGCCCACGGTGCCCTCGCCTTTGCTTAAGCTTGCCGAAGGGGTACCAGTGGCGGGGGCGGCCGACAGCCGCTCGCCGGGCCAGCGCAGAAATCGCTGCCGCTTGCGGCGAAACCGCGGGTCAGTCGGGGCCAGCCCGGTCGCCAAACGGGTCATTTGCGGAAACGCGAGCGGGAAGACGGTCAGCGCAATCATCGTGATCTGAAGCTGGCTCAAATCCAGATCGCGCGGGATTCGCCCGCGCGCCTGGGCCCGCCGCAGCCGGGCACTTGTGCGGCTGAAATAGTCCCGCCGGGCGTCCTCGCCCACCAGTTTGTCTCCCGCGGCGCCCAGCGCCTCCCACTCCAGCAGCCGCACCCACTCGAGGTCGCTCGAGCCGGCTTCGTACCAATGCAGGATCGCAGCGGCCAAATCGTCCGGCGCCGCTTCGAAAAAATTTGCCCGCTCGGTGAATTTGCGGCTCAGAATTTCCCGGTAGAGCGCCTCCTTCGAGCCGAAACAATAAAAAAGCATCCGCTTGTTGACGCCGGCGCGCCGGGCGATCTCGCCGCAGCGAGCTCCCCCCAGGCCGTGGGCGGCGAATTCGCGCAGCGCCGCGCCGAGAATCCGTTCGCGTGTGCGTCCGAGGTCGCGGGTCTTCTCCATAGTTAACCTGAGAGTTAATACTATTAACCGTATGGTGAATACAAGGACGGCGAAAGGCAGCGGCGCCGGCCATATTGGCCGGCCGGCGCGCGGCTCGAACAATGAAGTTTGCTCAGCTGACCCCCGCTGCCGCCCCTAGCGCCGCTTCGGGATCACCGGCAGCGTGAGATACGAGGCGAAGCCGCGGTTGTGTATGACCGTTTGCAGCGCGGGCTGCGTCTCGGCATCCGCGAAAAGGTCGTGCCCGGTGTTGGGATTTCGATCGAAACGCGGGAAATTGCTCGAGCTTACTTCGAGCCGGATCCGATGGCCCGACTTGAACAGGTTCGAGGTGGACCACATGTCGATTTCAAACTCGTAGACCTTGCCTTGCGTGATCAGCCTCGGATCGGATTTGGATTCGCGCACGCGCGCCCGCAGGATGCCGTCGGTAAGGTTGCGCGCGAAGCATCCGCACTCATCGACGTCAACCAGCTTCGCGGTGAAGTCGGTGTCGGGCGCCGAGGACGAGGCATAGAGCGTGAGCTTCACCGGGCCGGTCACTTCGAGGTCCTCGGCCAGCGGTTCGGTCGAATAGACGAGCACGTCGGCGCGCTGCTCGATCGCGCTCTGGTCGAAGGCGCCGCCCGGCAGCGCGTTATGATAACAGCAGAGGCCGCCGCCGTTGGTCGGCACCGGGTTGAGCGGATTGTAGAGAAAGACGTCGGCAGGTTCGTTGCCCGGCGTTTCGACTGAGAGCGCACCGTCGCCGGCGGCGCTGTTGGCGCGGCCGCGGCTGTGCAGGTAGTAGCGGCGCCATTCGGTGCCGGGTAACGGCCAGTCCTTCTCGTCGCGCCATTCGTTGGCCCCCATCACGTAAACGCGCACGGGGCCTTCCTCGCCGGCTCCGTTGCGCTTGCCCTTGAGCCAGTAGTCGAAAAAGTCGAGCTGCATCCCGTCGTAATCGATCGAGACGTAGCTCGAGCGGAAGCCCATGTCGACCTGGCCGACGAGGCTCGCCAGCGGCAGGGTGTGATACCACGGGCCCATCACCAGCCGCGGCTTGCGCCCGGCGGTGCCCGCCCCCTTCGCTTTCATCCCTGTATAGTTGCGCACGGTGCCGCCCGCGAAGATGTCATACCATCCGCCGAGGTTGAGCGTGGGCACGTCGATCTTGGCGTGGTACTCCTCGATGCAGAGCTCGCGCCAGTAGTCGTCGTAGTACGGATGCGCGAGCCAGTCGAAGAAGTACGGGGCGCCCGCTCGGAAAATTGGAAATTCCTTGAGCGGCAGAAAATCCATCCGCGTCCGCATCGTGTCCATCGTCGACATCACCGCGGCCAGCTCCTCGCGCGCCGCCGGATTCTCCTCCCGCTCGCGCATCAGGCGGGCGAGCGCAAGATTGCTCATCAACCAGCTCACGTTGAAGAAAAGCGAAAACGCGCCGCCCTGATAGGTCCAGTTGTCGTGGTAATCGCTCGCGGTGATCGACGGCACCATCGCCTTGAGGCTCGGCGGCAACTGCGTCGCGGCGAGCCACTGCGTCGCGCCCATGTAGGAGGCGCCAAAAGTTCCGACCTTGCCGTCGGACCAGGGTTGGCGCGCGAGCTGTTCGATCGTGTCGTAACCGTCGCGCGGTTCGTCGACGAAGCAGGTGAAAGTACCGGGTGAGGCGAACCGCCCGCGGCAGTCGACAAAGACCACGTTGTAGCCGCGCTCCGCCGCCCGGATCGCGTCGATCGTGTTGAACGAGATCTGCGGGAACTTCTTGTCGTAGGGCGTGCGGTTGACCAGCACCGGCAGCTTGTCCGGAGTGTCGGGCCGGAAGAGATCGGCCTTGAGCACACAGCCATCGCGCATCGGCACGTCGATGTTTTTCTCGATGATGATCCTGGTTCCCATTGCTGAGCCTCCTGCGCTGATGAGCGCGCGATTCCGCCCGCTTGCGTCGCTTCTAACGCGGGGCCATGCGCCGCTGCAAGCGTCGCGCGCACCCCGCAAACACGCCTCTCGTGATCACTGGCGCCCGCCGTCCGCTGCTCCTATGATAGTGCCGTTGCGTGGTGCGCCGATCGCGATTGCGGGTGCGTGCGCGCCGCGTGAAAACCAACCCGGCAAGGCGGAACAATCTTCGATGGCGAGTGAACGGCGGAAGGAAATCAAGCGCCGGCGCAAACGGCGCGAAAAAGTATTGAAGGCAAGAGTTCGCGAAGCCCGCAAGCGCAGGAAGAAGCGGGCCTGATACTCTTCATCTGCGATCCCACGGCCCGTCCGGCTCGCGGCTTCGGAGTTTTGATGGAGGACATCGACGATGGCATTCGAGACGCTGCGGTACGAGGTGGCTGACGAGGTCGCGACGGTCATGCTCAATCGTCCGGCCAAGATGAATGCATACACGCCGGCGATGGGTGCGGAGATTGTCGATGCGATGCGCCGCGCCGACGCGGATCGCGACGCGCGCGTGATTATAATGACCGGAGCCGGCCGGGCGTTCTGCGCTGGTGCCGATATCAGCGTCTTCGCCGGGAATATCCAGGCGCGCGATTCCGGCGGCACGCCGCGTTCCTCCGAAGGACGCGAGGCGATGATCTCTTATCCGGCGGTGATGCGCGCGCTGAGCAAACCTTCGATCGTGGCGATCAACGGCTACGCGCTGGGCGTCGGCGCCACCATGACG
>JASHZA010000286.1 GCA_030042765.1 Candidatus Binataceae bacterium
TTCCGATCAATACCCAACTCTATCCGGTCGCCGCCGCCCCTGGGAGTCAGCGCCACGTGGCTCAGGGTATCATCGCCATGTGATACGACCGGAGCAGCCTCGAAATCCCGGTCGACATTGCCGACTCCGAGCAGGAAGGCCGCAGCGCTTTGACTCTTGAAGGCATTTTTGAGCGGGGTTTCAACCACCTGATTAAGCCCCGGGTCATAATCGTAGATCAGCGAACCGTCACTGACGATCGTTTCCGGCTGCGGTTCGGTGAACTCCCAGCGCAGACGGCCGGGCTTACGGTAGTAGATGAGGCCGGTGCGAACCTGCGGCAGCGCACCAGCGCGTGTAACAGTTTCCTTGAAATTCGCCTTGAAGGAATTGGTCTGCTGATAATGGTGCTGGAGATGCGAGAGCAAACTTCTCAATTCCGTCCCGGACGATACGTTCTCCGCAGGCTGTGCCGATGCCGTCGCGGCACCGATCGCAATCGCGGCTCCGATGGATACGGCGGCGAAAATTCCGGCCATCCGGCCGCACCTAATCCGCATGATCAACTCGCACCGCGTATCCGTACCTCGCGCGGACGCGCTCCGTCGGCGGGCATTACCAGCCCCTCGCGCTCCATTTCCTCCACCATCCGAGCTGCGCGGTTGTACCCGATCCTCAGCCGCCGCTGAATCATCGAGATCGACGCCTGCCCCGTCTCCAACACGATCCGGACGGCTTCGTCGTAAAATTCGTCCTTGTCGGAGGACTCGCCGTCACGGCCGTCCTCACCTGAGACCGCGGTTTCAAGAATTTCCATCTGATAATCGGGGCTGCCCTGCTGCTTCAGGAAATCGCAGACCTTGCGAATCTCCCCCTCGGAAACGAACGGACCGTGCAGACGGCGCAACTTGGCGGTCCCCGGCGGCATGAAGAGCATGTCGCCTGCTCCCAGCAAACGCTCTGCGCCAATCGAATCCAGAATCGTCCGCGAATCCACCCGCGATGTGACCTGGAGCGAGATCCGCGCCGGCAGGTTCGCCTTGATCAGGCCGGTCAGCACATCGACCGACGGACGCTGGGTGGCAAGAATCAGGTGGATACCCGCGGCGCGCGCCTTCTGCGCCAGGCGAGTGATATCCCGCTCGACGGTTTTCCCTTCACTCAGCAGCAGATCGGCTAACTCGTCGATCACGATCACGATCTTCGGCAACCTGCTGTATTTGACCGGCGTGTCGATCCAATCATTGCTTGCGTTATTGTTCTCTGCCATGGTGCCGCGCTTGAGTTCGACCAGTTCGCCGCCCTCGCCAAGCGCCCGGTTATACCCGTCGATATTGCGGACGCCGAGGTCGCGCATCAGACGGTAGCGCGACTCCATTTCGCGTGTAGCCCACAGCAGCGCCGCCGCCGCCTTTTCCGGATCGACCACCACCGGCACCAGCAGATGCGGAATACCCTCGTAAACCGAGAGCTCGAGCATCTTGGGGTCAATCAGGATAAAACGAACATCGTCGGCCGTGGCGTTGAACAGAATCGACGCGATCATCGTGTGGATCGACACCGATTTGCCGGTGCCGGTCGCTCCCGCGATTAGCAGGTGCGGCATCGTCGCCAAATCCGACGCAACCGGCCGTCCCGAAATATCCTTGCCCAGGGCGATCGTAAGCTGGCTGTGCGCTGACGCAAACTCTTCGGCCTCCAGGATCTCCCGAAGGTAAATCTTGTTGCGCTTACGGTTCGGCACCTCGATTCCCACCACTGCCTCACCCGGCACCGGCGCCAGGATTCGCACGGTCGCCGCCCGCAACGCCATCGAGAGATCGTCGGCAAGATTGACGATCTGGCTCACCTTGATCCCGGAGCCCGGCTCGAGCTTGTACATCGTGACCACGGGCCCGGGTTGAACCTCCACCACCTGTCCCTGCACGCCAAAGTCAATCAGCTTCTGCTCGAGCACCCTCGCACTGCGCTCCAGCGCGGCCTCGTCGATATCTGCGTGCTCGAGCGGAGGAACGTCGAGCAGGGAGAGCGGCGGAAGCTTGTACGCGCCCTTTTCGCGCGGTGCTGCAAGGGTCTTTTTTTCGCGTGCCGTGGCTCGGGGGATGTCGTTGCGCCGGACCAGCGGGGCGTCGGAACCGCTGCGAGCCTCCGCCAGCGCCGCTTCCAGCGGCGCTGAAAATTCGGGAGCCTCCACAACCGGTTCCGGCAGGCCCGCGGGTCCTCGCCCGCGGATTCGCGTGGCCCCAGCCATCGACGCGGCAAGATCAGTCGGTGCGCGTCCCGCCATCAGCGCCATCCCGCTGACCAGCGCCAGCATCACGACAATGTAGCCGCCGCCAACGTTGAGGTACGCGCCCAGTATGTCTGCCGCCATTTCACCCGCGGCGCCACCGAGGGAGACGTCGCCCATACGCCAGAAACCGCCGGCCGCGCTCAGCGCGATCACGAGCACCGCGCCTCCAGCCGCCGCCCGCACGATCACTCGCGCCGGTGCGCCCGCCCAGACGTATCGGGCCAGCGCGGCGACCAGTATCATCAGCACGTACGACTGGTCGCCAAACGCGAAACTCAACACTTCCGCGACTTGCGCCCCGATCGGACCTCCCAGGTTGGGCTGCCGCCCCAGATCAAGACATACGAGGCTCAAAAGTCCGTACGCGGCCAGCGCGACGAGCCCGAGCGCCGCGAATTCTCGCGCGATTTCGCCGCGCCCTTCCACCTCGTTCACTGCCGCCACCAGTTCGATCGGTGCAGATTTTGTCTGGCGCGCTATAGGATTCAGACCTCCATCACATAGGGCACGATAATCGGGCGCTTGCCGATCGCGTCGCTGAAGTAGCGACGCAGCGCGCGCACAATCTCTTCCTTCAGACGGGGATCGTCCGCCCGCGCAAAGGCGCGAAGCCTTTGCGCCACTTCGGCGCGCGCCCGCACCATATGAGGCGAACTTCCGTCACCGCCCACTACTCCGCGCGAGATCAGATCCGGCCCGGCGACAATCCTCCCCGTATGAGCCGACACCGCGACGATCGCGACGACCGTACCGTCGTGGGCCAGCGCGCGGCGCTCTCGCAACAGCCCCGGATCACCAAATTCCGCACCGTCGGTGACTACGCGGCCTGCTGCCACCGAACGGCCGCGCCGGACTTCGCCGCCGCTCATTACGAGCGTGTCGCCATCCTCGAGCAGAAAGCAGTTGCGCTCGGCGACCCCGGCCTCGATCGCGAGCGCATGATGGCGCGCGAGATGGCGATACTCGCCGTGGATCGGCACAAAATGCCGCGGCTTGACCAGCCTTATCATCTCGGCCAGTTCCTCCCGGCTTGCGTGGCCCGAGACGTGAACCGGCGCCACCGCTTCGTAGAGCACCTCGGCCCCCCGCTTCATAAGATGGTTCACGACCGTGTTGATCGTTCGCTCGTTGCCAGGGATAAAGCGCGAGGAAAGCACCACGACGTCGTCGCGCTGCACGCGCACCGTCGGATGGGTATCCGAGGCCAATTTGGCCAGCGCTGACAGCGGCTCGCCCTGGCTGCCGCTGGTGAGAAAAGCGAGCTTGTTCGGCGCGAGGAAATCCGCTTCCGATCGATCGACGAAGGTTCCCGGCGGCGAATTGAGTTGCCCGGTCTCGAGTCCCAGCCGGATACTTTCCGCCATCCGCCGTCCCAGCGGCACCACCCGGCGCCCGGCCGCATGGGCAACTTCCGCCAATTGGCGTATCCGGTGCAGATGCGACGAAAATGCCGAGAGGAAAAACCGCCCGCGTGTGCGGCTGATTAGATCGTACAGTATCGGCTTGAGCGAACTCTCCGACCCACTGCGGCCGGGGCGCTCGACATTGGTCGAGTCCGAAAGCAGGACTTCCACCCCCTGCTCGCCAAGCTCGGCAAAGCGGTTCGCGTCGAATTCCACCCCATCCACTGGCGTCCGATCGATCTTGAAGTCCCCGCTGTGGACGATCAGGCCCGCCGGCGTATGAATGGCCAGCGCCACCGAATCAGGCGTCGAATGGGTCACACGAACAGGCTCGATCCTGAACGGGCCCAGCTCAAGCACATGGCCGGGCGCGTATACCCGCAGGTCCGCGTCGGTCGGACCTTCCTCGAACAGCGTCCGGCGGACAAACGCCAGCGTCACGTCAGTGCCGTACACCGGCGCCGGAAACCGTCGCAGCAGATGCGGCAGTGCCCCTATATGGTCTTCGTGGGCGTGAGTTAGCAGGACGCCTTCGATCTTGAGCCGGCTTTCCTCCAAGTAGCGCAATTCGGGCAGGAGCAGCCCGACACCAAGCACACGCTCCTCCGGAAACATCACTCCGGCGTCGATCACGATCGCAGCCTGCTCGCACTCCACCACCATCAGGTTGAGCCCAATTTCGCCGAGCCCACCCAACGGGACTATCCGGACAGAAGCAGACCTGGGAGACATCATCAGAATCGCAACCCTACCCCGCCGCAGCCTTTCAATTATATAAAGCCACCCGAACCTGCGAAAGCACGCCCGGTTGAGCCTCTCCGAGTGCTTTCCTGTGCACAGGCGACGGGCACCCTGTCCATAGGCGCGCGAGGGTTCACTTGCGTTGCCGCCCGGTGCGGTCTACCGTTTTTAATCACAGAGGTAGATCGAAATGTCGGTTAACAAGGCGATTCTGGTTGGAAACCTGGGGCGTGACCCCGAGGTGCGCTACCTTCCCTCAGGGCAGACCAAGGCCAGCTTCAGCATCGCAACCACCGAGTCCTTCAACGATCGCAGCGGCCAGAAGCAGGAACGGACGGAGTGGCACAATATCGTGGTCTGGGGCAAACTCGCCGAAGTCTGCGGCCAATACCTCAAAAAGGGACGTCAGGTCTACGTCGAAGGACGAATCTCCAATCGCCAGTACGAAGCCAAGGACGGCAGCGGCAAGCGCTATATAACTGAAATCGTGGCGCAAACCGTACAATTCCTTGGCGG
>JASHZA010000287.1 GCA_030042765.1 Candidatus Binataceae bacterium
CGCAGGAATCGCGGAGCGACCAGGACAACCTAGTCCCTAATCATCTCGGCGCGTGGGTCCGTGACCGCGCGGGCGCGTCGCCGCTCTGCGAGCTGTTGCATCAGCTTGCGCTCTTCGTCGGTCAGGTCAGTCGGAGCAAGGACCCGCAGTTCGTAGAGCAAGTCTCCGGCTGGTTCCTTCCCGCGGCCTGGTAATCCTCGACCTTTGAGCCGCATCACACGTCCGCCCTGGCTGCCGGCTGGAATTTTGAGTGCGACCTTGCCGCCAACGGTCGGGGCGGTTACTTCGGCGCCCAGCGCGGCCTCGTAGTCCCAAACCGGCAGCAGGCAGCGGATATCGCGCCCGCTGACGGAGAAAACGCCATCGGGTTGAAGCCGCAGGGTTATGATGAGGTCGCCGTTAAGTTCCGAGCGCGGCCCCTTTCCGCCCTGCCCCTTAAGACGCATCTTCGATCCCTCGGCCATTCCGGCGGGTATGGTTACGTCGAGCGTACGGCGTTGATGAACGACGCCGCTGCCCCCGCAGTTCTGGCATGGCTCGGCCGAACGGATCACACGCGCGTTGCGCTTCTCCTGTTTGGCGACCATTCCGGTGCCGCCGCATACGGGGCATTCGTCCGACGCAGTAAGCGTGATCCGCTTCTGCGCACCATGCATAGCCTCAGCGAGGGTAATCGCGACCTCAGCTTGAAGGTCGGGCGCCTTGCCGCCGCGTCCGCGTGGGAAGTCGTTGCCAAACTCGAAACTCCGGGTGCGGCCGCCGCCTAACCCACCAAAGAAACGTTCGAAAAAGTCGCTGAAGCCGCCCGCACCTGTTCCAGGCCCGGCGTCCTCGGCGGCAGCCGCGCGGGCATAACGCCGCAGGACTTCATCCTCGGCGGCGCCGTTTTGCCAATCAGCGCCCATCTGGTCGTACTTCTTGCGCTTGTCGGCGTCGCCAAGCACCTGGTAGGCCTCGTTGATTTCTTTGAAGCGGCGCTCCGCATCCTTGTTATTGGGATTGACGTCGGGATGGTACTTGCGGGCGAGCTTGCGATAGGCGCTCTTGATTTCGCCGGCGCTCGCGCCGCTCCCGACACCCAAGGTTTTGTAGTAGTCGCGAAAATCCATTTAAGCTGCGCTTCCACCTTCTAAGATGCGCATTGGATTGAGACGCCGCAACGGTGGTTATCGCGAGGCCTGCGATGGCGAAGCCTCGCGCTCGGCTAGTTCCTCGCGCACCATGCGCAACCCACCCTCGAGCGAGCGCAATTCCGCGTCCAGTCGGGCCTGCCGCCGCCATAGAAAAAGGACGTAGAGGAAAATCACTGCAAAGATCACGGTATAAGCGGCGAACAGATAGCTCAGATTTTCCATCACAGGTCTCCAACGGCAGCTCTGGTGCGGCCTAATTCGCGCGCCAGTAGACTGAGCCGGGTACGCGTCCTCAGCGTGGCAAATCGGAGCATCAGCAGCCAGGCAAACAAGGCGGTGAACGCCGCCATCGAGACCAGCAGAGTAGCTACCATCCTGGGATCCTCGAGGCCGTGAGTGCCCTGGCGCGTGACCAGGACGGCAGGATGGATAGTGCGCCAGAGGCGCACCGAAACGATGATTATCGGCACGTCGGCGGCGGCGACGATACCGACGACGGCGGCGAAACGCGCGACTTGCGGAGTATCGTCAGCCATCGCGCGCAGCATCAGGTAGCCGCAGTAGAGCAACCACAGGATCAAGGTGGTAGTGAGGCGCGAATCCCAGGTCCACCATGCGCCCCATATCGGTCGAGCCCAAATCGACCCGGTCACCAGCACGAGGGTGCAAAAGACCATACCGCTTTCGGCCGCTGCGTAGCCAAGATCGTCCCAGACCTGCTGGCCGAGCCAAAGATAGAAAATTCCGGAAATTGCGACGAGGGCGAATGCAGCGAAGGCGACCCAGGCGCAGGGGACGTGGAAATAGAAGATGCGTTGGACGATGCCCTGGACGGCCTCAGTGGGGACGTAGACAAAGACCATGAAAAGCGCCGCGACCATCAGAACCAGGGTCAGAAGGCCGAGCGAATTGATCGTGTTTCTGCTCATCGGGGCAAACTCAATCTTCACCTATAACATGTTCGAACAGAAGATAACCGGCGCTCAGGAAGAGCACGTCAAAGGCGATCAGGATTTTGAGCCATTCGGAGAAGGCCGACAATGGCTCGCCTGCCAGCGCTGAACCGCTCGCCTTTACTCCGGCGATCAGCGCGGGGACGAAGAGCGGGACGGCGAGCAGCGGAAGCAGGAGGTCGCCAGCGCGGACGCGTCCAGAGATGGCCGCCAGTAGCGTGGCGAGCGCGGCGAAGCCGAGCGCACCGAGCGCTAGTACGGGCGCGAGACGCGCCAGACGGATGTCGAAGTCCATATTGAAGAAGAGCACCATGATTACGACGGCGGCGGCCTCCGCCACCGTCATGAAGATGAACGCGGCAACCATCTTGGCGCAGTAGAGCGTCGCGCGATCGGCGGGGCTCAGGAGCAAAGCGCGAAGACAGCCGTTGGCGCTCTCGGCGGTGAGCACGCGGGTCGCACCGATGGTGCCGGAAAAGATGAGCGCGACCCAGAGTGCGCCGGCCGCGGTGCCGGCGTCGCCTGCGCCGCCGGCGGGATTAAGCGCGAACACCATCACGACCAGGATCAGGAGCGAAAGCGCGACGAGCGTGATGGTGCTTTCGCCGCCGCGCGACTCGAGCCGCAGATCCTTGCGCAATATCGCAGCGAACGCGCCCATCGGAGCCTCAGCGCGCGAGCGCCGAAGTGGCGGCGCCACGATCGCCTGAAGAGATCGCCGCGCGCGGCGTGGTCAGGCGTCCGCGGACGATTTCGTGAAGTTCGAATTGGATGGCCTCGAAGGCAAGTGCCTCGTGCGCGGTTATGACCACGGCACAGCGGCGCTCGAGCGCATCCTTGAGCAGGCCGGTCAGCATTGCCGCACCGTCGGGATCGAGCGCGGCGAACGGCTCGTCCATCAGGAGGACGTCGGGCCCCGGCATCAGGGCGCGCGCGAGGCTGAGCCGCTGCTCCATCCCGCGCGAGAAGGTGCGCACGCGC
>JASHZA010000288.1 GCA_030042765.1 Candidatus Binataceae bacterium
AATCGGACCGCTTTTTTTTCCGGTTGCTTACAGGAACTCTGCGCCGATTCGAGTAATCAAGGACCGACGCATCCGCGTTTTGCCCATTTTTCCGGCGATTCTAGAAGTGCCAGGCGGATTCGTCGTCGGAGTCTGGCATATAACAGCAAAACGCCCCGGTTCTAATGGTTCGGGCAAGGTATCGGCCCAGCTTCGCGTTCTGGTCAAAGATCTTCTTCTCGGCGGCCTTGATCGCGTTTGTGATCCTGACCCGCGCGCGTTCCGCCGCCGAGTACATGGAGCGGTCGCGCCCACCCAGTCCTACGGCTCTCGCGAGTTCTTCCGTCAGATAATCGGCCTCCTCTTCGAGTTTGCCGGCGCGGTTACAATCATTTAGTGCTTTTGCCGTCTCGAGCTGCTCGCGTATTTCCTCTAGACGCCGCCGGTATGCAGCCTTCGCGGAAGCATCCAGAACCGGATCGGCATCTGCGCCGTCCCACGAGGAGGATGATTCCTCACCTGTCGAACGGCCATCGCCGCCCCCTCCGAAGGATTCTGCCAAGTCCCCGACGTGGAATTCCCGGAACGGATAGCGCAATAAATGCGCTATTAGAGTCAGGCCTTTTGAATGACGCAAACGAATTGTAGATCTTTCGTGCGTAATCGTCCAATAGTCGCCCTCGCGCCTGAAAACACGTTCGGGGGATGACGCCGATGACGTCGCAGTTCGAAGTTGCGTCTCGTTGGCCTCAGAACCGCGCCCTCGATAATTCGAAAACGAGACCGGGTGTCCGTCCTGGGGACGATGCTCTTCCTGCATCCCCGTCGCAGACCCCATTGTTCTGAGGCCGAGCGCCTCGGCTCTTTCGGCGAGCCGCTTCATTCCGAGCGCGTGTGCCGAATCGATAGCCGAACTAGTCAGCTCCGCGGCCTTTTCACGTTTTGTCGGGTCATTCTGCTCCCACAGGAGACGAGCCCAGTCGTATCTGGTATACGCCGCCCAGGGCTGTGCGCCGATCTTTTGGTTGAACCGCAGCGCGAACTCAAGGTGAAGCTCTGCCTGCTCCAAACGCCCGAGCGCCGCGCTCAACAGGCCAAGATATCGGGAAACGGATCCGAAGACCGCCGCAGGTCCGATCACCACGTTCCCGCGCGCATACGGCGACAGGAGTTCGTACAGCCGCGCGGCGTGGAGCGTATCGCGAAGAGTCACGCACACATGCGCCAGCGCGGCCAGGCAGCCTACGTAGTCATCCTCGCCAACAAACTCCGTCAAATCCTTCGCCAGCATCTCCTCGAAATAGAGCCGCGCCTTGGGAAGTTGTCCCAGTTCGCAGTACAGATATGAGAGGAGCGCCTTGAACCCTATATTTTCCGGCCTTTCGTCGACCGCCCGCAGAGCCGCCGGTTCGAGCTCCCGCACACGTTCGCGTTCGCCGAACGGCATCAACATCGTGCACCAGAACATCCGGCTCATCTCGTGGTTTTCGAACTGCTCGCCCAGGGTCACGCAGCGCCGCGCAAATTCCTCGCCTTTTTCGAAGCGCCCCTCCATGATCGATCGCGTGGCGATATAGCAGTAGGCTCTCCACTCCAGCGCGGGCTGATGAAGCTGCCGGGCCACGAATTCTAGGCTTTGAGCTTCGACATCGGCTCGCTCGACCTCGCCAATCCGCAGAAATGAAACCGCGCGCGCGAGAGCGCTGCGCGATATGCATGCGTAGTTCTCGGTTGCGTTCGAGATGTTCAATATCTCTGCGGCATTGGTGAGGCGGTCCTCGATCAGCGCCGGTCCCGACAGAAGCCAGTCGCGGTAAGACAGAATGTAGAGCAACGCTTCGCGGTCTCCGCTTTGCCGCGCAACCGTGACCGCTTCCGCCATCAGCGCGGCACGCTTCTGGCGAATACCATGCTCCGGCAACTCCGCCGCGAGCCGGGCCAGCAGCATTGCACGCAGGCCGCCCGAACTGGCGTCGAGCATGCTCAGGGCCCTTCTCAGGAGCAGCACCAGCCCCGCGTCCAGACCTCTCGGCGCCGGCCAATAGGCTGCCGGAAAGCCCAACGCCGCTCGCGCAAACCGTTCAGGGTCGCCGTTTTGATCCGCGATTGCGGCAGCTTCTCGCAAGGCCATTCTCGCCGCTTCCTCGGCGCCTTCCTTGTGCTGGACGTCGGCCAGCGAGAGCAACAGATCGCATCGTTGCGAGTAATCCGCCCCAGGAAGCAGCTCCCAGGCCGCCAGCGCCATCTTGTACAGTCGGATCGCATCGTCGAATGCGCACAACGTGACGGCGCGATCAGCGGCCCTTTGTGAATATTCGTACGCTCGTTCGGCTGTGCCCGCCGCCCGGCTTTCAAAGTAATGGTACGCAATTTCTGCCAGGCGAGGCTCCGCGCCTCCGGGCGAAAACCCTTCGAGCGCTTCCGCGATACGCTGATGGAGCCGGATACGTACTGACAGTGGCAGCTCCTCGTACAACTCGTCTCGCACCAGGCCATGGACGAAACGGTAGCGGCCACGCACTCCGACTACTTCGCAAACGATACCTGCAGCCTCAACCTCTTCGAGGACTTCGAGCAAATTGTCCGGCCCGATCTCCGAGATATCCTCAAGAATCAAAAGGTCGAACTCCGCGCCGAAAACCGCCGCGAGCTTTAGCGCCTGTATCGCTTCCTCCGAAACCGATGCCAGTCGCCCTCCAATCGTGCTTCGCACCGTCGCCGACAAAGTTCTCCGGTCAATGAAAGAATCACCCGTCAGGCCGATCTGTATCGTCGGCGAGTTCGCAAGGAGACCGGATGAAACCTCGCGCACGAACAGAGGATTTCCTCCGGTCGCACGATGGACCGCGCGGACGACCCGCGCTGAAGGCGCTCGCCCGCTCATCCCATTGATCATTGCGGCGACTCCGCCTTCGTCCAGAGCCCGCACAGGTACGTGACTGCATTCGCGAGCCAGATGTCTCAATAAGCCGGCCAAACGCTCTCGGAACCTCACTTCGATGTCGCGACAGGTGACCAGAATCATGATGGCCGCGTCGCGCAACGAGCGGGCCAGGAAACGCAGCACTGACGACGTAGCCTCGTCAGACCAATGGAGATCGTCGACGATCACCAGCAGCGGCTTGGTCCGCGCCGCGCCGCGTAGAAAGTTCGCCATCCAATCGAACAAGTGGAACCGCGCTGGCTGCTCTCTGCCGGCTTCGCTGATTGAGCCGTCACTGTGCCGCGGCGAAGCGGTTAACTCAGGAAGCCGATGATCCAGATTTCCTATCTCAGCTTCGATCTGCCGCGCAGACTCATTGGTGAGTCCCTGCTGGACGCATCCGCGAAGGATCTGGATCCACGGCCAATAAACCGGTGTGTCCTGGCCCTCCTCGCACCGACTCCACAACACTCGCATTCCGCGAGCGTCGGCGTACGTGGCCAACTCGTCGGCCAGCCGCGTCTTGCCAATGCCCGGCTCACCGGTCAACAGGAACATGCGCCCGCGGCCGGAAAGCGCCTGGTCGACCCCTGCCCTGAGCTGTGCCAACTCCGAGTCCCGATGGACGAGGATGTTGTCCGAGAGATTGCTGCTCTGATGAAACATCTCGAAGTAGGCGCGCGACCGAATCCTAAGGGTCTGATTGCTCAGCGGGGTTATCCTTCGATCGCCCCGATGTTTGGGACATTTGATCTTCCCGCGGCTTGCACCTTGATGCCAGACGCGGCTTCACGCGCTTCGACTGCGTGCGATAAGTCACCTTATACGACGCGAGCTAAAACTAGCTCAAAGTTGACGGAAATGCAAAGGAAATGTGCAGAACCCACTATGAGCGCAAACAACGTCAAATGTCGCAGGCTTTTCGAGCGGAAATCAACCTTCCCGTGCAGAGGTAGCCAGATCGAGAGAACGAGTAAGCGCTAAGGACGGCAGTTCTGGCGAATAGAAGCGATTCTAAAGCCGTCTTGCGTAAATTATTAACCTTCGGACCGTCTTCGTCCAGCAATTGTCCATCGAAGCATTCTCCAGCATGTTTAAACAAAAGTCGCGCAATGCCGGGAAAATTCAAGAATTGCGAAAAAACCTGCCCGATCAGCTTTGCAGTGCCGCTGCTTTGTTCAAGCCTTCGTTTTTTGGACAGATTCCCTGCCGGTTCGATGAGTTGCAATGGGAAGCCCGTCGCGCCGCGGTTGAGCTTTATCGATTCACTCGATAGACTTTTTCGTAGCATGCTCTCGCACAAGTCTAAGTACGCTCTCAAGGCACTGCTTGTCTTGAGCCGGGAGTATGGCAAGGGTCCGCTGCTCATCTCCGATAT
>JASHZA010000289.1 GCA_030042765.1 Candidatus Binataceae bacterium
TAAGCCCGAAGAGGAGTCCATCATGGCTGTAAACCCGATGATTCAGGGACAATGCGATCCGCGCTTCGAGCGGGTGCAACGAGCTTTTGCCGAGAACTTCGATCAGCGCGGCGAAGTCGGTGCGACCGTCGCCGTCACCATCGACGGCCGCCCGGTCGTCGATCTCTGGGGCGGTCACCTCGACCTCGCCCGGACCAAGCCCTGGAATCGCGACATGATCGTCAACGTCTGGTCGACCACCAAGGGCCTCACCGCCATCTGCGCGCACAGGCTCGCCGGTGAGGGCCGCTTGAACCTCGACGCTCCCGTCGCGAAGTACTGGCCCGAATTCGCGCAGGGCGGCAAAGCCGAAATTCCCGTGAGCTACCTGCTGAGTCATAAGGCTGGCCTCGCAGCTATCCGCGCGCCGCTCAAGAATGAAGACATCTTTAATTGGGATCTGGTAACCCGCGAATTGGCCCGTCAGGAACCCTGGTGGACGCCCGGCACGAGGCACGGCTACCACGCCATCACCTTCGGATGGCTCGTCGGCGAAGTGGTCCGACGCATCACCGGGAAGAGCCTGGGCACCTATTTCCGCGACGAGATCGCCGGGCCGCTCGGGATGGACGCCTTTATCAGCTTCGACGCCTCGCTCGATCCGCGCGTAGCCGAGATTTTCCCCGCACCGCCGCCGGCCCCCGGTCAACCCAACCCGATGGCCGATATGGTAAAGGACCCCGAATCGGTATCGGCCAAAGCCTTGATGAATCCGCCTAATACGCTGCTTACAACTACGACCAACTCGCGCGCATGGCGCGCCGCCGAGATTCCCGGCGCCAACGGCCACGCCAACGCGCGCGCGCTCGCCCGCGTTTATGGTGCACTGGCACGCGGCGGCGAGGTTGATCATCTCCGCGTCATGAACCAGTCGGAGTTGCCGCGCTGCTATACCGAGCAATCCAACGGAAAGGACGCCGTACTCGGCTTTACCACGCGCTTCAGCCTCGGTTTCATGATGTCCCTGCCGGGTTCGCAAATAGGTCCCAATCCGCGCTCCTTCGGCCATCCGGGGGCGGGAGGCTCGCTCGGCTTTGCCGACCCCGATACCAAGATCGGTTTCGGCTATGCGATGAACCAGATGGGATCGGGCATGCTGCTCGACCCGCGGGCCGCCGTATTGATCGACGCCGTCTACGCATCACTTTGAAGGCAGCATCCGGCGCGACGTGATGGACATCGGGCGACAGGAGCAGCGCAATGAACCAGCTTAATACTGAGCGCGAACAGCGCTTTATCGATCTGGCGGCGGGACTGGCCGACGATTTCGCCCACCGCGCGGCCCAACATGACGAAGAAGAATCGTTCCCCCACGAGAACTATGCCCGCCTGCGCGAAACCGGCTACAGCATCATGACGATTCCCGAAAGCCTGGGCGGGCTCGGAGCAAACATGCTCGAGCGCATCAAGGCTCAGGAACGCCTCGCCCAGGGCTGCGGCCCCACCGCGCTGGCGATCAATATGCATTTCAATGTGCTCGGCCTCCTGATCGATCTCTGGCGCAAGTTCAAGGCGCCCAACGTCGAGGAAAAACTGCGCCAGATCGCGAGCGGACGGCTAATCTGCGGAGGTTCCGGCTCCGAGCCGGATAACGCGGTAATCAACCTGCGGCCGCGCACCACCGCCCGCCGCGGCGACGGCGGCTTTATCGTAAACGGCCGCAAGATCTTCGGCACCCAGAGCATCGCGCTCGATTACTTCTTCTTCGAGGCGCTCTGGGAGGATGCTCCCCACGGCCCAACCATCATCACCTGCTTCGTCCCTCCGCGCGAAACTCCCGGCCTGGCCTTCAAGGACGACTGGCACACGATGGGGATGCGCGCGACCGAGTCCCGCAGCTCCGAGCTCAAGGACGCCTTCGTACCGGATTCGGGCGTGGTGTTGCAGCGTCCCGTGTCCAGAAGCGGCCGCGTCACCAAGGTCTTCGCCAAGGCGCCGTTCACTATCGGCGCCCCATATATAGGAATCGCCGTCGCCGCGCGCGATTTCACCGTCAACTTCATGCGCGATCGCGCGCGCTTCCCGCTGCCGCACCCGATGAGCCATTTGCCGGCCGTCTACAACAAGGTCGGCGAGATGGACATGCTGATCGAGGGAGCGCGCGCCGTGATGTGGAAAGCCGCGGCCGAGGTGGACCGCGACGATCCCCGAAGCTGGTCGCGCAAGGCCGTCGCCGCGCGCATGATCGCGATAGAAAATTCGGTGAAGGTGGTAGACCTCGCATTGCGCGCGGTCGGCGGTTCCTCCTATTTCAGACGCCTTCCGCTCGAGCGTTTCTTCCGCGACGTAAGAGCCGGGCTCTATCACCCCTTTGATAGCGACGAGTCCCTCGAATTCCTCGGCAAGAGCGCCTTCGGCATCCCGTTGATGGAAGGTCTCGCCGCGGACCCGGAGTAGCGTCGCGTCGGGCGATAAGTTAGAAGCCTTAGAGGGCCGACTGCCCGCCGACTCCGACAAAAAGACGCTGGTGATCGCCGGTATCGCGAGGCGGATCGCGCGACCGGCCTGACATCGCACTGAAAACCCTAAGCTGAGCCGCATGTCCAGCCGCCGGTCTCGAGCGGGCCGTAGTCGCAACAGATCAGCTCACAACACGGGTTAGTTCACCATGTGGATAGTCGCGCTTGCTCTCAGACGCCCCATCACGATCATCGTGATGGCCGCTCTCATGATGTTGCTGGGACTTACGGCGTTCTTCGCGATGCCCAAGGATATCTTCCCGGCGGTGAACATCCCGGAGATTAACCTGGTCTGGTACTACCCGGGGATGTCCGCGCCGGAAGTCGAAAAGCGCATCGTCAATATCACCGAACGGGCCGGGTCACAGACGGTTAACGGCATCGACCACATCGAGTCAACTTCGTTCAATGGTATCGGCGTGGTCAAAATATACATGCAGGAGGGCTCGAACACGGCGCTGGGCATCTCGCAGCTCGACTCCGTAACTTCCGCGATTCGCAACATCCTTCCGCCGGGAATTGCGCCTCCCACGGTGTTGGATTTCGACGCTACCAACGTACCAATTGCCGATGTCGTAGCGACCAGCCAGTCCTTGTCTG
>JASHZA010000290.1 GCA_030042765.1 Candidatus Binataceae bacterium
CGCGTGCTGCGGTCGCGAAGGCCGAGCAGCAATTGGCGTTAGCGGCGGCCGGCCGTGCCAACGCTGAGAGGCGGAGCGGCGAGGTTGCGGCCGCGGCCGCTGCGTCCAACGCCCGGCTCGAGGAGCTGGCGCGACTGGAGCAGGAGTCGCGTGCGCGGCTGGCGAAGGTGGTTGGAGAGGTTGCTGCGAGCCGATCCGAGGTGCAGAAACTCGGCGACGCCATGCTCGAGGCCGGAGCCGCAGTCGAAGCGCGTAAGGCGGCGCTGGGCGCACTCGAGCAGGAGTTGAACTATCTGACGCGCCTGGCCAATGAGCTCGAAACGCAAATCCGGCAACATCTGGCCGAAAGGGAACGCGCGGCGTCGGAGCGCGCGGAGTTCGAACGGGAATTGACCGCGCTCGCTGCACAGGATGAATCTGCGAGGGCCCGCCGCGCCGAGATCGAGAGCATCGCGGAGGAGATACGGCTGCGCTGCGCCCGATGCGAAAGCGAACTTGAGGCTTCTCGATTGGCGTTGGCTAAGGCACGCGAGACAATCCAGACGTTCGAGGGCGAGGAGATGCAGTGCGAGATCAGGTGCGAGCGGGCGCGCGCGCTGATCGAGGAACTTGAGCGGAGTTTCCGCGAGAAGTTTCAGGCCGACTTTGCGATCGTTGCGGAGGACCTGAGACTTACGCTGATGGGGCGCGACGGGCAAAAGGACGATGAACGGCTGCTCGAACTGCGCGCCAAGGCCGAACGGATCGGCGAGGTCAACCTTGCGGCCGAGAGCGAGGTCAAGGAGCTCGAGGAGCGCGCCAGCACGCTCGAGACCGAGCGCGCCGACCTTCAGGCCGCGGTCACCGATTTGAATCATACGATTCAGCGGCTCAACCGCGAGGCGCGCAAACGCTTCGCCGAGACCTTTGAAAGCGCAGCCAAAAATTTCGAGGAACTCTTCCCCAAGCTGCTGCGTGGCGGCAAGGGCCGTCTGGAACTGACCCAGGCCGACGATATGCTCGAAGCCGGCGTGAATATCCTGGTGCAGCCGGCGGGCAAGAAGGTAAAGGAAATCGGCCTGCTCTCGGGCGGCGAGAAGGCGCTTTCGGCGATGGCGTTGATTTTCTCGCTCTTCCTGCTCAATCCAAGCCCGTTCTGCGTGATGGACGAGGTTGACGCTCCGCTGGACGAGTTCAGTCTTGCGGCTTTTACCGGGTTGGTGCAGGAACTTAAGGCGCGTTCGCAGTTCATCGTGATCACGCACAACCAGCGCACAATGCAGGCGGCGGATCATATCCACGGCGTGACGATGGAACGCCCGGGTGTTTCGCGCATCATCTCGCTCAAGATTCCCGCCGCCGCCTGAAGGCTCTCACCGGCCTCGCACACAGCGCTCGAGTCGAAATGCTCGAGCGCGGCGTCGATCATCCCGCTTGTGGCCCCGCTTCGGACCGTGGCGCCAAAACAGGCCGCAAGTCCTTAAGCTTGTCCGGCGATGCTGTTATTCTTGAGCCATTCCCGAGTGTTCATCCGCCGCGCCGACGGGCGCGCAAAACCTGGGGGACGTTTCTCACGCATAACGCTTGAGGTTTGGTTTCGGTGTCGACCCTTGAAGTGATTTTGCTGCTCGCGATTGCCGCGCAGGTTCCACTGTCTGCGCTTGCGGTCCTGCTCGAATTCAGCCAGCGCAAGAAGCGCCGTTTGCCGGAGGTCCCGGCGGCGGAGCCTGAGGCGGAGATATCGGTCGAGCGAATCTCGGCGGCGGTCGAAGCTGCGCAGCAGGCGCTGATCTCGGAAGCCCAGCCTGAGGAGCCGCAAATGTCGCCTGCGCCGCCTCCCGCGGCGAGGGTACCGTCCGAGAGTCAGGTACCGGCGGCAACTGAAGTGCCCGCGCCAGTCTCGCCGGCGTCTGTCGAGCCGACTACCCGGCCGCCCGAGGCTGCGAGAGTTGAGGCTCCGGCGGAAGCGCCGGCCAGGGAGCCCGCCCGCTTTGGTCTGCGCCTGCGCAAGACGCGCGAAAACTTTCTTGCGCGGATTCGCGGGGCGGTTACCGGCAAGGCTCGCGTCGATGAAATCTGCGAAGGTCTCGAAGAGGCGCTGATCGGGGCCGATGTTGGGGTCGAGACCAGCCTCAAGATCGTCGAATCGGTGCGAGCGAAGCTCGGCAAAGATTCCCGGCCGGACGCCATTCGCGGAGCACTTAAGGATGAAATCGAAGGTATCCTAACCGCGACCGAGCGTCCGCTTGCCGATAGCGGTGACGCGCCGCTGGTGATAATGATGGCGGGTGTAAACGGCGCGGGCAAAACCACGACGGTCGCGAAGCTCGCCGCACTGCTTAAAGCAGAGCGCGGGAACGTAATCGTCGCTGCATCTGACACCTTCCGCGCCGCCGCGATCGACCAGCTGCAAGTATGGTGCGATCGGGTCGGAGTCGATCTGATCAAGCAGAAACAAGGATCGGATCCGGCCGCGGTAGCCTTTGACGCTGTCAAAGCGGCGGTTGCACGCAAGGCTGCTGTGGTGATTATTGACACCGCCGGCCGGCTTCAGACCAAGACCAATCTGATGGAGGAGCTGAAGAAGATCGCGCGAGTGGTCGGGCGCGAACTTCCTGGCGCGCCGCACGAAACCCTTCTCGTGCTCGATGCGACTACCGGGCAGAACGCCCTCAGCCAGGCAAAACTGTTTGGCGAGGCAGTACCACTCACCGGGGTGGTTCTGGCCAAGCTCGACAGCACGGCCAAGGGAGGAGTGATCGTCGGAATCGCAGAAAGACTCAAGTTGCCTGTACGTTTCGTTGGACTGGGCGAAGAAATTTCGGATTTGCAGGCGTTCGACCCACGGGAATTTGTGGAAGCCCTGTTTGCAGAGAACGAAGAAAGTCGTGAGGCCGCCAGCGGCACTTATGCTGCTTGACAGTCTGGTTAATCAAAAATTAAAGTTAAGGTGGAATTTTGGCGAGTATGGCAATCGAAGTCCTGAGGGAACTGGACGAGCGAATTCAGGCGTCGGTCAACCGGATACAGCAGTTGCAGCGCGAGAACGAACAGCTCGCCAGAAGATTGGCTGAAAGCGAGCAAAGATATAGCGAAGCTGCGGCGCAGCTCAAGGATCAGGAGACCGAACGCAATGAAGTCAAATCGCGGATCGCGCAAATCCTGGCTCGATTTGACGGGTTGGATTTAGGTTGACGATGCGGGGAGTCAGCGTCGAGATAATGGGACAGAGTCTCGTTGTCGCCAGCGATGACGGGGACGAGGACCGGACGCGCGCGCTGGCAGTTAAAGTCGACGACAAAATCAAGACGATTCGAACTTCCAGCCGAACGCCGAACTCCGTCAACGCGGCGATCCTCGCCGCATTAAACTTTGCAGACGAGTTGGAGTGCCTGCGCCGAGACCATGAGGCGTTGCTCAGCCATCTGAAGGTGCTTAACCAGCGCCTGTCCGAGGCCGTCGACGAGCCACGCTGATGGACCAGGCGGCAGCACCAACGCGCGTAGATATAGGTTTGGGTTGAATGAAGGTGGGCGGGAATTGTGGGGCCAAAGATCAAGGCGCATAGCGGCGCTCGCGAATATAGAGACTTGAACGGTTTGGCAGGTCAATCGGTGGCGGCTTCGCGTCGTTCGGAACGGAACGGCGCATCGGTTTCCTCCGGGGAGACTTGACGTAGACGTGGATACGCGTGCGATCCGGCTGACGTTCGAGTCGCGGACCTAGACCCCGCACCCGCCATGGCGTTACGCGTGGCGGACGATAAGAGAAATTTCCGACGAATCCTGAAGGAGAGCCGGGGAGCTCTGCCTAAAGCGCAAGTCGCGTCGCTTTCCAAGCGAATCGAGGAGCGGCTGTGCGCCTGCGCCTGTTATGTAGACGCCGCGACAGTGGTGCTCTACGCCCCCAAAGACAACGAAGTCGAGACCGACCTGATTTTTACACGAGCGCGCGTTTCGGGGCGGCGTGTGCTCTATCCCCGCGTTGTCCTTGAAAACCACAAACTCGTGCTGGTCCGGGTCCACGATCATGCGGAACTCACCCCTGGCGCGTACGCGGTGCTCGAACCGACGGGTGCAGAGATTGTGCCTCCCGCGGACCTCGGGTGCGCACTGATTTGTGTTCCTGGTATGGGCTTCGGCCGCGGCGGAGAGCGTCTCGGTTACGGCCGCGGCTATTACGATCGCCTGTTAGCCGCGGCGGGGCCGGAGGCGGTCGCCGCCGGTCTGGCCTTTTCGTTTCAGGTCCTGGACCGAATTCCACAGTCGCCGGGCGATCGGCGACTCCATTTTATCGTTACAGAGTCCGCCCTCCACGTTGCCGGTCCGACGCCACGGCCGGCGATGGTGGCGACGGACCAAGGAGGTGAACCCGGGTGTTCATGACAATCGGGTACGTGATCCTGGGCGTCGTGATCGGTGGCGCGGCCTTTTTGGCTTGGGCATCGATGCGCCGGCGCAGAGAGGTTGCCGCTGGCCAGGCCGCGCAAAACGAAGCTGAACGGCTCATTGAAGAAGCAAAGGCCAAGACCCAACTGCTGGTCAAGGAGGCAGAACTAAAGGCAAAGGATGCGGTTGTCGGCGCACGTGCCGAGGCTGAACGGGAGTTGCGCGAGCGGCGGCGCGAGTTTGCTGCGCTGGAAGCCAAACTCGAAAGCCGCGAGGAGACACTCGACAAGCGCCTGGAAGCGTTTGAGCGGCGTGAGGCGGACATCAACCGGCGCGACGGCACGCTGCGCAATCGCGAAAAGGCGATTAGCGACAAGGAAGCTGAACATCAGGCGCTGATCGATCAGGCGCGCGATCGGCTCGAAGCCGTGGCCGGTCTCACCCGCGAGGAGGCCAAGCGCAGTCTAATCGACGAGATGGTAGGAC
>JASHZA010000291.1 GCA_030042765.1 Candidatus Binataceae bacterium
GAGACGTCGACGCATCCCGTCTTCGTGAAATGCGCTGCGAGCGCGTCGCGGATGGCGCCGATGTTATCTGGCGTGGGGTTGCGCTTGGTCCGGAGGAACGCCAGACCGTCCTGAAACTCGCGCAGGGGATGGCGCGCCGCAGGATCCAGCAAGCGGTCAACCGCCGCCCAATCCCCGAGGAAGGCCTGCGCGCGCAGCAGGTTCGCAACCGGGAAGCTCATGTCGGGCACCCGCGCCATCAGGTCCTCGAAAACCGGCACTGCTTCCGCATACCGTCCGGCTGCCATTCTAGAGAGCGCGGCCAGATTCGCCGACATCGGGTTCAACGCGTCCAACAAAAATGCGCGCTCCGTCGCTTCCGCGCTTTCGCGCAGCCGCCCGATCGCCCGGCAGTGCCAACCGACATAGATACCTCCCGAGCCCAGGCCGGGCGTCCGGCTTGCTCGCTCCGCCAACGCGTCGGCTTCGATAAACCGTCCGAAGGGCGCGATGACGAAGAACTGCCCCAGCAGGGCGTCGACATTCTCCGGGTCGAGAGCTAACGCCCGCTCTGCTTCGTTCGCCACCATGCCGGCGCTCGCAGCGCGATCGGCAAAGGGCTGATAGAGGCGCAGCCAGGCCCGCAAATAGGCGAGCCGGCCCCAGGCTTCGGCGAAATTGGGGGCGCGCCGCGTCGCCACCTCCAGCAAGCCGACGTTGGTCCGCAGCTCTTCGGGCGCATAGGACTTGGGGCTGGCGTGCAGATAAAGATCGTAGACCGCCGGATCGATCGCCTTGGTCGAGAAGCTCGTGAAGGTCCGGTCGAGGGCGGCCGCGATCTGTTCGGCGATCTCGTCCTGCACGGCGAAGATGTCCTCGAGGCTGCGGTCATAACGATCCGACCATAGGGCCGTCTGCGAGGCCGCCTCCGCCAGATGCGCCGCGATACGCACCCGCCCGCCCGCGCGCCGGACCGATCCGTCCAGGATATGCGAGCAGTGCAGCTCCTTCGTCACGTTGCGCGCAGTCTTGTCCGCACCACGAAACTGAAAGCTCGACGTCCGCCCGATCACTTTCATCCGTGCCCCGCGTGACAGGCGTTGAATGATCTCCTCTGACACGCCGTCCGAGAAAAACTGCATCTCCCGGTCATCCGACAGGTTGTCGAAGGGCAGCACCGCGAGAAGCGGCTCGGTACTCGCACGCGGCGTCGCAACGCTGACCGGCGCCACTGAACCGGGCGCGAAAGCCTCTATCTTCTCCGTCATCTTGTCGAGCTGCAGGCTGCCGCATGAAACCAGGCGCTCCGCCAATGGGCCCCGGATCGTGCGGCGCACGTCTGCCGAAACCAACAGCGAACCCGGATCGCTGCGCGCCATCAGGCGGGCCGCGACGTTGACGCCATGGCCGAGCAGGTCGCCGTTGGGCTGCACCACCACGTCCCCCAGATGTACCCCCACCCGCACCTTGGGCTCGCACTCCTCTGCGAAGGCAAACGCGGCCTCGACTGCGGCCAGGCTCGATCCGAACTCCAGCATGAAGCCATCGCCCGCGGTGTTGAACACGCGCCCGCCTTTCGCCGCGGCGATACCTTCGATCACGCGCCGGAGCGCCGCCACCTCGGCCGTGGTCCTCGCCTCGTCGGCTTCCGTGCGTGCGGAATAGCCCGCCACGTCGAGCGCAACGATCGTCGTGAGTCTCCGGGACGGCGGATTGTCTGGCATACGGTGTTTGCGGTCAGAGTGCTCTCGTCCGGCAAAAGCGAAACCGCCGTTGAGAGGATAGCCCAGCCCGCACCAGGCGCCAAATCAAGCTTCCCCGCCCTCATCTCCCAACCGCACTCGCCTTGTCATCGAGTGCAAAAGCGATAAGCTTGCGGCGGAATCGATCTGATGCCACTCGGTTCGACGCGCGCTAAACGGAAGCGCAATCGTCTCATGTTACTGCTGCCGATCGCCTCTTCTCGGCAGCCAGGGAGCGGTAAATGGATATCAGCCTTATCTATGAGCTCGAGACCTCGGATCCCACCGATGCGGGTGTGAAGCGCTCGTACGATCAATGCATCGAGCAGGTTCAGCTCGCCGACCAACTGGGTTACCGCGCCGTCTGGTTCACTGAACATCATTTCCTCTCGCGCTTCTCCTACAGCTCCGCGCCCGAGGTCTTCCTCGGCCATCTGGCGGCGAAGACCCGCAACATCCGCCTGGGCCACGGCATCGTGCTCCTGCCCTTCCGCATCAATCACCCGTTGCGTGTCGCCGAGCGTATCGCGGTGCTCGATATCCTTTCGAATGGCCGCGTCGAGTTTGGCGGCGGGCGCGCGATTTCGGAATCCGAGCTTTCGGCTTTTGCCGTCGACCCGGACGATACCCGCCCGCAATGGGAAGAGTCGCTGCGGATGCTCCCGAAGATGTGGATGGGTGAGTCTTTTCAATGGGAGAGCCCGACCATCCCAATCCCGAGCCGCGAGGTCATTCCCAAACCGTTCCAGAAGCCGCATCCGCCAATGTCGGTCGCTTGTACGCAGCCGGCCACCATCGAGTTCGCCGCCAAAAACGGGCTCGGTGTGCTCGGCTTTGGCATCGGCCAGGGACAATCAAACGATTACGTCCGGATGTACCGGGAAAAGATTCGCAACGCGCAGCCGCTCGGCGCCTTCGTCAACAACCGCTTCGCATTGTTCGTGCATACCTTGTGCTGTCCGACGGACGATCAGGCGCTCGCCCTCCAGGGCCCCAACTTCAAACTGTACAACGAGCAGGTCCGTTCGCTGTTCGCGCCCTGGATCGATGGCAAGGCGCCTCACTCTTATGAATGGTTCATGAAATACTACGTCGAGCAGTACGAGCAGATGGCCTCAATCTCGACGCAGGACATCGTGAAGGCCGGCGGCGCGTGCATCGGTAGTCCCGACACCTGCTTCAAGGTCCTCAAGCACCTGTCGGACGCCGGAGTCGACGAAGCCTTGCTCTTCATGCAGAGCTATACGACTCCTCACGACGCCATCATGCGGTCGATCGAACTAATCGCAAAGGAAGTCAAACCCCGCCTCCGAGACAAATAGTCGGCAGTGAGTTAAGGCGCTGAAAGCAAAGGAGAGCGCGCGCCGGCCTAAGCACCAGGACGCCCTCGATCCACTTTCCGTAAAAATGCTTGAAGTCTTTGGCGTCGCCGGTTAGCAGATAGTCAGCC
>JASHZA010000292.1 GCA_030042765.1 Candidatus Binataceae bacterium
TTCCCTACTCAACCGGGAACAGAAAATACGGAAAGCCGATCTATAATAAGAATTAAATATGCGAGTCAGAACTTTCTTGAAGAGATCAGAGAAGCGACCCCCATTCGTCGGGGGCAAGTCCGGGATCAACGAAGGGTTTCGCTTCGGCTGTTCCTTCTGGCTTGAGGGACCTGCCGGTGGCAGAAGGGATACTTGAAACACGGCACCGCCTGAGTCTCGATCTAAAAATTGCTGAGTTCATCAAGATGGCTTATTGACCGCTCCCGAAATCGCCCGATAGTTCGAATCCATCTCTGGTATGGCGATGAACACACGCAACCTTCCGCGCCAGCTCTCGATGTGTCCTCTGAGAAGTGAATTTGTCAGTTCGTTGCGACGCCGACCTCGACAGCGGCGGGCATCCATCGCGCCAACACCTTTTTGAGTTCCTCGAACTTGACCGGCTTTCCCAAGTAGTCGTCCATTCCGCAGGCGGTACATTTTTCGCGATCTCCACTCATCGCATGCGCCGTCATCGCTATGATTACCGTATGAGGTTGCCCCGCCTGGCGGCGTCGAATCTCAGCGGTGGCTGCATATCCGTCCATCTCCGGCATCTGGCAGTCCATGAGAACGATCGAATACGCGACGCGTCCCAGGGCCTCGAGTGCTTCACGCCCGTTGCCAACCGCGTCGGCTGGCAAGCCAAGCTTCCGGAGCTGGAGCAACGCCACCTTCTGGTTGACGACATTGTCCTCTGCCACCAACACGCGAATTCTGCCGTTCGGCTCACCGATTGCCACGAAGTCTGTGTTGGCGAATTGCTGGTTAAAATGCAGGGGTCCCGCCGGAGCCGGATCAGTGTCCCTATCTTCCGCCGTGTGCGCCGGCCGCTGCTTATCAGAGATCAAAGTGACCAGCGCTTCGTGGAGTCTTGCCTGCTTGACCGGTTTGATGAGCCATTCGTCGAAGACCTTTGATTGCTGTGCGAAATCGGCCCGCTCGCCGGCCGAACTCATCATTAGGAGACGGATGCCGGCAATCGTGGGGTCTTCCCGGATGCTGCGAGCCAGCGTCGGACCGTCTATTTCGGGCATCTGACAATCGAGGATTGCAACGTTGTAGGGGAGTGCTAAGGCCGCAGCCCGAAGTTCGGCCAGGGCCTGAAAGCCGTCTTCCACTGCGTGGCTATACATCCCCCAGATGGATAGTTGATGGCGCAGAATCTTGCGATTGGTGGCGTTATCGTCGACGATCAAGGCACGGAGACCGGTCAGGGAATTGCTCCTCACCGTTGTGACAGCAGCGGCTGCCGACCGGCCGAAGGTGATCGTGAAATGAAACGTCGAGCCCTGACCGGGCTCGCTCTCGACACCCATCTTACCGCCCATCGCTTGAACCAATTGCATCGAGATGGCCAAGCCCAAGCCGGTACCGCCGTACTTTCGGCTGGTCGAGCTGTCCGCTTGTGAGAAGGGTTGAAAGAGCCGTTGCCGGGCTTCGGGACTGATCCCGATTCCAGTATCCCTGATCTCGAAGCGGACTCGGGCGTCTTCGTTGGTAGCCGCTTCAGCGCCGATACGTAATACGACCTCGCCCTTAGGGGTGAACTTGATCGCGTTACTGACCAAATTGGTGAGCACCTGGCGGAGTCGCGCCGGATCGCCTCGCAGCGCAGGTGGAAGTTCCGGATCGAAGTCGAGTGCGACTTCGATGTGTTTTTTGCTGGCCTGCTCTGCCAGTAACTCAACCGTGGACTCGGCGATTTCAACGAGGTCGAAGTCTATTTCCTCGAGGGTCAGCTTGCCCGCTGCAATCTTGGAAAAGTCCAGAATGTCGTTGACGATCGCAAGCAGCGCGTCGCCCGAGGAGCGGATGGTCTCGGCAAACTCTCGCTGTTCGCCCATCAGCCCGGTGTCGAGCAACAAGCCACTCATTCCGATGATCCCGTTGAGCGGAGTGCGAATCTCGTGGCTCATGTTGGCGAGGAATTCCGACTTCGCTCGACTCTCGCGCTCTAGGGCGATATGGGCTCTCTCCAGATTCTCAGCCAAAGCGGACTTTTCCTGGGCGAGCCGCAACTCGCGGATGATCATTTGGAAAAATTCGCGCAGGATAATCAGGTAATTTGCCGTCAGCACCGTCTGTACAAATGCGATCGAAAACCCGAACCAGCCGCCCTCAAAAACGGCGGCGACCGCGAAGCTGAGCATCGCCGGCACCGTGAACGCCAGGGCCGCAGGGGGATGGGCTGGATAAGAGCATACGGCTCCCGCGCCCATCGCCACGGTTGAAAGTACTGCGATAGATTTGACTACCTGATCGTTCGTAAGGAAGAGTAACGCGGCGGTGGCGCCCCACCACAGTCCGAAGGCCAAAAAGCCCAGCGTGAAGCGTCGCGCCCATTGCTTCGGAGTGTATAGATCCGGCGCTCGGCGATATCGCAACCAATCAATTGTTCTGATGAAGCAGATCAGCAGGGCGACCACCATCCAAACTGCGGGAATCCAACTGTGCATCGCCAGGGCGAGTACTATGCCATTGGTCGCCGAAGTCACCCAGGACGATCCGATTCGAAAAGACCGAGGATATAATGTCGCGACGAGTTCACGCCGAATGGTCTCAGGAACCGGTGGACCATCCAGCAGGAATTTCAGCCAATTGGCAGCTATCTGCTGCGCGCGAGGCACACTCATTAAATCGAGACTAGTGTTTTCCGACATCAATCTGCTCGTCGGCGAGACAGCGAAAGCCGAATGCGCCGCCAGGATGAAAGCGCGCCCATCATCGAAGTGCCACTCAAAGCGCGCTGCGAACCGACGGACGCCGCTCGTTTCGCCGAAATGCTGTGGCGCTTCTACCGCCCAACCCACCTCGGATTTTTTTGGAATTACAGCAGCAAAAGCTATGCCACGATTAAGATTACGCGAGCGCCGCTACAAAGGGGAAGGCGTTGCAAGAGCGCAACCGAAAAGCCGAATTGCGTTGCGACTTTTGCACTCGGCGGACTCGAGCCGGCGGGAAAGCGCGGCCGAACCGGCGGCTTCATCGCCGCGGGCGGGGCGGCCCGAGAAGTTACGGAGGTGTCCAATGGCGCTTTATGTTCACCTGGTCAAGATGACCCAGCAGGGGGCTTCGAAGATCCGAGAAGCTTCCTCAACTTATGAAACGGTCAGGAAGTTCGGCGAATCGTTGGGCTGTCAACCTATCAATGTCGTGGCGTGCTTCGATGATTTCGTTGCAATTTGGGACTGTCCCAATCAAGTCGCCGCCTTGAAGCGGGCAGGTTGTGCGATGTCCAGCGGGAATGTGCAACTGCAGACACTGCCGGCCTGCAAGGTCGAAGATTTCTTCAAGGTCATGAGTGAGCTGCCGCGGTAGCGATCAGCGCGAGCGCCGCCCCGCCCCGCCGCTTCGCAACGGGCATTGCCCTATCGCTCCGGGTCCTACCGGCCCACTTCGATAGCATGACGAGCCGCGAGAGCTGCAGATGCTTTAGCGCGCGGTCCAGTCACGAT
>JASHZA010000293.1 GCA_030042765.1 Candidatus Binataceae bacterium
CGCTGCTGTATAATGGCGCGCTGTTGCCGATACCGGAGCTTGCCCGCTGTGGCTTCAAGCTGACGATCCATACCAGTAGCTTGATGGCCGCGTATGTAAATTTTCGCGACGCCTTGCGCGAGTTGAAGCAAACCGGCGTTCTCGATCTGCCGATCACTGGCAGCCTCTTCAGCGAACTAATCGAACTGCTGGGCGTACCGGAAACCGAAGCGCTCTCGAAGAAGTACGCGGTCTGAACGGTAATGTCCGCCGAACTCGAGATCAAGTTCTACTTCGCATACACGAGTCCGTTCACGTACCTTGCGATGGGTCCCGCGTACTCACTCGAACAAAGCCATCGCGTGAGTCTCCGTTTCGTCCCATACGGTGTGAACATCCGCCGAGTCTATGGCGGTGAAGTCGAGGCGCGCGACGAGCGTAACCGACGCAAGTTACGATACCTGTATCTCGACGCACGTCGGGCAGCCGCGGAGCGTGGCCTCGTGATTCGCCCGCCCAGGAAAATCTACAGCGCGCGCTTCGCCTTCTACGGCGGCATGTGCGCCGAGGACCAGGGTCTCTTTCGTCCATACTCGGATCGGGTCTTCGAACGCTTCTGGAAGCGCGAACTCGAAGTCGAAAGTACCGACGCGCTTGCCTCAATCCTCGATGAAGTGGGCGCTGACACCGCGCAGTTCCGCTCCTATCTTGCCGATGAAAATGCGGAGGCAAAACCTCGCCTCAAAGCCTGTTTCGCCGAAGCTGAGCACGACTATATCTTCGGAGTGCCCACCTTCGTAGTCCAAGGTGAGCTGTTCTGGGGTTACGATCGGGTCGACTGGGTCGTTCGCAAGCTCGACGCGATGGGGCTGCGGCGATAGGGCAGGCGCCCCTACACCAATCGGGCGAGGAACCCGGGCAAATCCATCACTTCCAAGCCGTCTAGCGGGACTCGTGAGAGTGCCTGACGCAGCCGCGCGTCGTTGGTCACGAAAGTGTCAGCAACCGCGGCCGCGCATGGAACATGGCAGAGATCGAAGGAATCAATGTCCGCGGGCGTCAATCCCTGAAACCTCTGACCGTAAGCCAATGAGAGTACTATCCCGGCTGCGGCACGAATGCTCCGCAGATCGAAAAGGCCGTCAAATCCGCGTTCACGGCAGGCCTCGAGCACGCTCCCAAACCGGGCATGCGCCTCCAGCACCGAAGCCAGCTCGCTTTTGAAATAGTTCTCGAAATCAATGTTGCGGAGTTCGGCGACACCCTCGCTATTAGGCTTCAGTAAACAGCGAAACCACTCTTTTCTCTGTCTCGCGGCTTCGAGGGCTGCAACCATGTCTTCGTCGAGTTCCTCGCCGTCGGTCTCGACTAATTCGGAGATGCCTGCGCTGATTGTGTTCTGCAAATCAGCACTGACATACGGACGGTCGGCCTCGCCGCGAGTTGCATAGGCACGCATGTCATCGATCAGCAATTGGTCGCAGGATTTTACCATCTGCCGAAAATTTGCGAGCGAGAGCGTTAGTTTAACCTTGGCAACGAGCAATTCAGGACGTGCCCTGCGGTCGAGCAGGATCTCCGAAAGGACATGCATACTGGGCCGGATCGAGAGTTCGCGACTGTAGATCTTCTTGCGCAGGTTGGCGATATCTGCGGGCGTGCATCCGATCTTTTTGTAGAGGTGGTCGAAGGCGTTGGTGTCGAAATACGCAATCATCGCCCGCTCCCTGCAAAACCGGATCTTCCCGGGCTTTTACCCCGGTGGAGGCGAAGCGCCGGTCGGCGGAATAATGCTACGGAGCCTTCAAAGCTCCGGACTGGCGGGTAGGTACGACTCGCCCATTAGGTACGCGTCCACCGCGCGAGCGCATTCGCGCCCTTCCCAAATCGCCCATACGACCAGCGACTGTCCACGCCGCGCGTCGCCGGCAGCGAATACACCGGGTACGCTCGAGTGGTAGTTGTCACAGGCGATGTTACCACGCTGGTCCAGTTTCAATCCCAGTTCTGCGACTATCCCGTCGGGCTCCGGACCGAGGAACCCCAGCGCCAACAGTACGAGATCGCATTCGAGCTCGAACTCGCTGCCGGGTATTTCTTCCATCAGCATCCGCCCGTTATCGCTCTTCCAATTCAGGCGAACGCCGTAAAGCTTCTTAACCGCGCCGTTGTCTCCGGAAAACAACCTGGTGTTGATGCTCCAATCGCGTTTGACGCCCTCCTCGTGCGAGGTCGAGGTGCGCAGGATCATCGGCCAGTCTGGCCACGGCATCGCGGGTGTACGCTTCTCCGGTGGCATTGGCAGCAATTCGAATTGATGTACGCTCGCTGCGCCCTGCCGGTTGGACGTGCCGAGACAATCCGAACCAGTATCGCCGCCACCCAGTATCACGACCTTCTTGCCCTTGGCGCTAATCGATACTTCGGGCGGGATAACGTCGCCGGCATTGCGCTTGTTCTGCTGTGGCAGGAATTCCATCGCGAAGTGGATACCCTTGAGCTCTCGGCCCGGGACCGGAAGATCGCGTGGCTTGGTCGATCCGATCGTGAGCACGACCGCGTCGTGTTTTCTGCCCAGCTCATCCGCATGCACATCGGTGCCGACGCGGCAATTGGTAACGATTTCGACACCCTCAGCCTTCATCTGCTCGACTCGGCGATTGACTTGCCATTTTTCGAGTTTGAAGTCGGGAATCCCGTACATAAGAAGACCACCGACCCGGTCCGATCGCTCGTAGAGCGTAACGGAATGCCCGGCCCGAGCAAGCTGCTGGGCGCAGGCAAGACCCGAAGGGCCGGACCCTACCACCGCGACCTTCTTGCCCGTTCGTCGCGGGTTGGGCTGAGCGATAATCCAACCTTCGACCCAGGCTCGGTCGATGATATTTTTCTCGATTTGCTTAATCGTAACCGGATCGTTGTTGATATTGAGAACGCAGGCTTCCTCGCACGGGGCTGGACAGACGCGGCCGGTGAATTCCGGGAAGTTGTTGGTCCAGTGCAAGCGATCGATCGCCTCGCGCCAGCGCCCTCGGTAGACCAGATCGTTCCAGTCGGGAATTATGTTGCCGAGCGGGCAACCCTTGTGGCAGAAGGGAATCCCGCAGTCCATGCAACGGGCACCCTGCTCGCGGAGTTTTTCCTCGGGAAGCTTGAGGTCGTATTCGCGCCAGTCCCTCACCCGCTCGCGCACCGGCCGGCGCGGAGACGTTTCGCGCTTGATCTCCATGAAACCCGTGATTTTTCCCATTGAAACCCGCTCTCCTGACTGACTATCCGGATACATATCCGGCAAGCGCAATGCCGAAACTCACCCGCACTTCAAACCGCTGCGAGCTTTGCCAGATCGGACTTCATGTTGAGCTGACGTTCCAGGACCTGCCGATACTCGGTCGGCATCACCTTGACAAATTTGCCAACGTACTCGTCCCAGCCGTCGAGGACGCGCCGGGCAACACTGCTGCCGGTATACTGATGGTGGCGGACCATCAGAGCATGGATCTGGCTGATTTCCCCCTGGTCCTCCAGTGCATGCAGCTCTACCATTCCCACGTTGCACTTGCTGGCGAAGCCACCG
>JASHZA010000294.1 GCA_030042765.1 Candidatus Binataceae bacterium
AATTCGCTGGCCGTCGCCATCAAGCCCGGCGTTTCGAACACGCCGAGCTGATTGACCGCTTCGCGCAGCCCGGGCACCTCGCGCAAAGCGTCCATGTATTCCGATGCAAGTGAACTGTCGGAGACTTCGACGCCCCAGCCCTCTTCGAAGTACGCAATCACGCGCTTCAAATCGTCGAGCTTGAGGTAACGGTCGAATATCTTCAGCACCGCGCGGTTGACCAGCCGCTCGATCAGGTCGTCCTCTTTCTTGTCCTCGCCCACGTACTCGAGTTCGAGCTTGCCCGCGGTGGAAGCATAGAGCGAATGCAGGTCTGACAGGCGCGGAGCGATCTCGCCGTCGCCATTACGAACGGCGCGCTTCTCGGCGTTTGAGATGACCGACTCGAAATTGTTGATGGTTACGCGCACCGACACGCCCGACGCCTGGTTGATCTCGTTGGAGGCGCGCGCCTCAAACGTGATCTGGGCGAGTATTTCCTTGAGGAAATGCGCGATCCGAAGCGGCGTCTCCGAGCGCAGCGGATAACTGCATTCCTGTTCCATAATCGCGATCTCGTGCTCGAGCGTCTTGGGATAATGCGTCCGTATCTGGAGATCGAAGCGGTCCTTCAGCGGCGTGATAATCCGTCCGCGCGAGGTGTAGTCCTCGGGGTTCGCGCTGGCAACGAACACCAGGTCGACCGGCAGCCGAATCTTGTACCCCTTGATCTGAACGTCCTTCTCCTCCATCAGGTTGAACAGGCCCACCTGGACCTTCTCGGTGAGGTCGGGGAGTTCATTGATCGCGAAGATACCGCGATTGGTGCGCGGGATGAGACCGTAGTGGATGGTTTCTTCGTCGGCGAGATAACGCCCTTCGGCCACCTTGATTGGATCGATCTCGCCGATCAGATCGGCGACCGAAACGTCGGGCGTCGCCAGTTTCTCGGCGTAGCGATGCTCGCGGCCAATCCAGGCAATCGGTGCCGCGTCGCCCTTTTCGGCCAGCAGTTTTTGGCAACGCTGACAAATCGGCGCATACGGATCGTCGTTGATCTCGCAGCCTTCGACTACCGCGGTGTAATCGTCGAGCAAAAGCGCGAGCGCGCGGATAACGCGTGATTTCGCCTGGCCGCGCTCCCCCAACAGAATCATGTGATGACCGGCCAGAACGCCGTTTTCGATTTCCGGCAGAACGGTGTCGTCATAGCCGACGATTCCGGGCAGAACCCGTTCGTTGTTGCGCAGGCGGGTGAGCAGATTGTTGCGCATCTCCAGCCGGACCGGCAGCGGTTGATAGCCGGAGCGCTTCAATTCTCCGAAGGTGCGAAGCTTGAGGAGGTTTTGATCCATGATAAACGCCGCGGCGAAGCCCCCTGGCTTTTAGGATAAAGCAGTGTCGATCGCTTTGAAATGCGGCGCAAGCAGCTTGAAACTCTGTTCCAGATGCTGCGAGAGCACGCGGGTTGACCCGATTACCGGCATGAAGTTTGTGTCGCCATCCCAGCGCGGTACCGCATGCCAGTGCATGTGATCGGCAAAGCCGGCCCCGGCACTTCGTCCCAGGTTGGCCCCGAGATTGATTCCGTCCGGACGCAGCGCCCTGCGCAGCCGTTCCACTACCAGCGCCTGGATTTCTGCAATCGCCCCGCGCTCCCCGCCCGTCAATAGCTCCGGCGTCGCAACGTGGCGGCGCGGCGCTATCATCAGATGACCGTTGTTATAAGGATAGCGGTTCAGCATCACCAGTGCGAGCGGCCCTGCATAAAGCACCAGCCGCCTGCGCCGCGAACGCGCATCGAGCAACCCGAGGCAAAAGATGCATTGCTGCGTGCGTTCACGCGCCGCCGCCAGATACGCCGAACGCCACGGTGCCCACAGGCGCGCACCGGCGGCTCCGGAGGACTCACGCCGAGCGTGCCGGCCGGACTCTCGCCTCGACATTGACCTCGGCCCGGAGTTCCTTGCCGGCGCGAAAGAAAGGGATACGTTTGGCAGCCACGACCACCGGCTCGCCGGTCTTGGGATTGCGCCCTTGGCGGGCACGGCGCTGCTTGACACCGAAGCTGCCAAAACCGCGGATCTCTATCCGCTCGCCGCGCGCCAGCCCCAGCGCCATCTCGTCAAACATCGCGTTGACTACCGCCTCCGAGTCGCGGTGCGACATTTCCTCGCACCGCGCCACGAGCTCCTCGATCAGTTGCCGTTTGGTCATGGCCACGCGCGATCACCACCCAGCGACTCGCTCCACTCCTAACGTCCGCGTCCGCTGCGCGCGCGTCCGCTCTCTTCCCGGTCCAGCCGCAGTTCTTCGTTGAGAATGTCTTCGAGCGAGAAGCGCGCCGCCTCGTGATCGCGCTTGAGATAAGCCTGCATCTCCTCGCGTTCCTCGTGCTGGCGCAGGGCCTTGATCGACAGCCCGATGCGCCGTTCCCGAGTGTCGACCTGGACCACCAGCGCCTCGACCTGATCGCCCACTTTGAACAACGCCGAAGGCTTGTCCACGCGTTCGTTGCTGAGCTGGGAAATGTGAATCAGCCCCTCGATACCTTCCTCGAGCTCGACGAAAACCCCGAAGTCGGCGACCGAGCTCACTTTGCCGTTGACCCGCGTATTGAGCGGGTAGCGCTGCGCCACAGTATCCCACGGATCGCCTGCGAGCTGCTTCACGCCGAGGCTGACGCGTTCGTTCTCGATCTCGATACCGAGTACGACCGCCTCGACATCATCGCCCTTCTTGTAGACCTCCGAAGGATGACGCACCTTCTTGATCCATGAAAGATCCGAAATGTGCACCAGCCCATCGATCCCAGGCT
>JASHZA010000295.1 GCA_030042765.1 Candidatus Binataceae bacterium
ACCTGAACCGCGCACTGGAGACCCGGATCTCGCCGCCGCTCGGGATGCCGGTGGGCGCAACGCTGACGCCCGACGGGCGGATCATCGCTGCGTTTTCCCGCGGCGGCCGTACGAACCTCTATCTGCTGGATCGTTCGGGCGAGGAAATCCGGGCGCTCACTAACGACGGTTCGATCAATGTGAGCCCGTCGCTGTGCGCTGACGGCACTGATGTCGCGTTTACCTCGGACCGATCGGGCAATCCGCAGGTATACGTGGTCGGCATCGGCGGAGGAGCGCCGCGCCGAGTGACTTACCAGGGCGATTACAACAGTGCGCCGGCGTTCTCGCCCGACTGCAAGCAGATCGCGTACGAGAACCGCGCGGGCGGCGTCTTCAACATCTTCGTGATCAACGCTGACGGCGGTGACCCCAAGCAGGTGACGGACGAAGGTTCGAACGAATCACCGACGTGGTCGCCCGACAGCCGCTACCTCGCGTTCAGTTCCAAACGCGCGGGCCGCTCATTAATCTATCTGGTGCCGCTAATCGACGGTCATGTCGGAACAATTACGCCGTTAACGGAGGGAGAAGGTAATGACACGAGTCCATCGTGGTCGTGGTGGCTGGAGGGCTAGCGCACGGGGATTGATGCGGACCAGCGGATTGGCCGCAGTGATCGTCGTGCTCGCGCTGTTCGGATGCTCCTCGAAGAACAAGACGGGCGCCGGCGGCGCTGGAGGGCCGGGCGCTGAGGGCGGAATTGGGCAGGAAGGAGTCGGCGGCACCGGCGGAAGTTCCCTGGCGGGGTTGCAGAGCGGTACTTTGGGCCAGGGTGGGCAGGGACCTCTGACCGACATCCACTTCGACTACAACGACTTTACGATTCGCGAGCAGGATGGCCAGATCCTGCGTGTCAACGCGGACTGGCTGACCAAGCATCAGGGCTCGCGCGTGCAGATTGAAGGCCATTGCGACGACCGCGGTTCCGAGGAATACAATATCGCACTCGGCGCGAAGCGGGCGCAGGCGGCGAAGGACTACCTGCAAACGCTGGGAATTTCGTCCGATCGGATATCGACGATCAGTTACGGCAAGGAGCTGCCCTTGTGTACCGAAGAAAACGAGGATTGCTGGGCGCAGAATCGCCGCGACCATTTCGTGGTGAGTCAATAATGACGCTGTCGGCAGGCGGCGCGCGCCAACTCGTATGGGCGGCGTCCCTGATCATCGTTGCCGGCCTCATTGGATGCGCTCCGGCGGCGGATACGGGCCAAGCGCAAGACGGTGATTCGATCTTGCGCGAGATGGTCGCGAACGACCGCCAGCAGATCGAAGCGCTGCAACAACGGGTTGCCCGACTCGACGATCGCATCGCCGAGATGGAGCACAACGGCGCGGCGGCCAGCGAAAAGGGGATCGACGCGCTCGAGGCCCGGGTCAGCAAGCTTGAAACGCAGGTCGCGGCGGCGCGGCCGCCCACGACGGCGGCACCCACGCCAGCGGTTACCGGGGAAGCGAGCGCGCCGCCGGCCGGAGCCGCGATGCCGGGTGCGCCGGCCGGCGAGACTGGAGGCCCCGAAACCGCATCGGCGGGTCCTCTGCCCGCGCCGGTGATGCCTGCGCCCGCGAAGCCGGCCGCAGCGGCGCCGCCTGCGCCAGCCGTGGCATCCCCGCCGTCATGGCGCACCCTGCTTGACCAGGAACTCGCCGCTGCTCATAGCGATGAGGGGGCGAAGCTCTATCGGGCGGGGCTGTCGGATCTCAAAACGGGAAGGTATGCGCACGGCGTCGGCAAAATGCAGGATCTCCAGCGCAAGTACCCGAAATCGGAATTGAGCGAGCCGGCCGAGTTTTTCGCGGGCAACGGACTGTTCGAACTGGGCAAATACGATCAGGCGATATTGCAATTCAATGATCTTACCATGCGCTTCCCCAATGGCCGCTATGCAACCGCTTCGCTCTTGCGCGAGGCCGATGCGTTCGTGAAGATCAACGACCCCATCGACGCGCGGCTGACTCTACAGAAGCTGATCACTGAACATCCTGACGCGCCGGAAGCGCCGATGGCCAAATCGATGATGGAAACGCTGGCGAACGGCTGACAGGCGATGGAGATAATTCGCGACCTGGCAACGTTTCGACCGCGATCGGCGGTGGTGGCGCTGGGCAACTTCGACGGCGTGCATCTCGGCCATCAGGCGATTTTGAAGACGGCGCTCGAACGCGCCCTCACGATCAACGGCAGCACGTTCGCATTGACGTTCGACCCGCCGCCGGCAAAGGTTCTGTCCCCTGAACACGCGCCGCGAATGCTGCTGACGCCAGACGACAAGCTCGAAATGCTGCGCCGCTCCCGGATCGACGGGGTGATCGTGATCCAGTTCACGCTGGAGTTCGCCGAGGTTACGGCGCGTGCTTTCGCCCTCGACTACCTGGTCGGGCGAATCGGTGCGCGAACGGTGGTGGTCGGGCATAGCGTAAGCTTCGGCCACAAACGCCAGGGGACGGCGGCGCTTATGGCCGAACTCGGGCGCGAACTCGGCTTCGAGACCATCGTGGTGGGTCCGGTCCAGGTTGCAGGAATGGAGGTAAGCTCGACCAAGGTGCGCGAGGCGATCGCGGCGGGCGACATGCGCGCGGCCGCGGCGCTGCTGGGACGGCCTCATTTCGTCACCGGTCCGGTGGTGCATGGGCGCGAGCGCGGGCGCACGATCGGATTTCCCACGGCGAATATTCAGAGCCGCACGGAATGCCTGCCGCCCGACGGCGTTTATGCGACCCGGTTGGTGCTTGCCGACGGCGCGCATCGATCGATCACGAATATCGGGATGAGGCCGACATTCGCCGAACCCGAGCGCACGATCGAGGCGCATGTTTTCGACTTCGATCGCGACATCTACGGGCAGGAGGTACGGTTGGAATGGGTCGAGCGGATCCGGCCGGAGCGCAAGTTTAATTCCGGGCAGGAACTGGCCGCGCAGATCGCCTCGGATTTGAAACGCGCCAAGGAAATCCTCGCCGCGGGCTGAGCCGCGCGCGGCCGCGTCACTCCAGTGGACTCTCAGCAACGTCCCCGCGTATCCATACTGTTTCCAGATCAGTACGCCCTTGCGGCCGAAGTACTGGGGCGGGCCTTTGTCGATGATCCGTTGATCAAGGCAATCATCCCGGCCGGGAGCGACGCGCAAGAGCGGGTACGGCGCATGAGCGGACTGTTCCGGGTCGTACTCGCCGGCCATCGCCGTGACGGTCAGCCGGTGCTGGGTGTGATGGATGGGGAACGCGTGGCAGCGGCGGCGGTGGTCGAACAGATATCGCGGCCGGTTGGAGCGACGGCAGCAGCTCTGCACGGGCTGCCGCAACTGCCGGCGCTGGTGCGGGCGACCGGATGGGGCGGGATGATCAGAGGGCTATCAGTACTCGACACGCTGACGCGCAACCGCCCTGCCCAACCGCATTTTTATCTCAACATCTTGGGGGTAGAACCCACGCTCCAGCGGCGGCATTTCGGGGTTGCCATACTGGACTTCCTGCGCGAACAAGTTACGCTCAGAAGCGATCTCGCCGGCGTCTATCTCGAAACTGCGACGGAGGCCAACGTCGCCTACTACAGTCACGTCGGCTACCGTGTGATTGGAGAGATTTATCCGTTGGGCGTTCGCATGTGGCGGATGATGCAAGAGCGCACTGCCTGACAAAAAGCGCGCGCCCGCACTGGCTATACCAGTTTCGCAGCCGGCTCGATCCACTCGCGCGCGATCGTCTCGAGATAGCCAGGGATCTGCGAGTCATCTGGGGGAAGCCGCATAAAGGGCACGATCTCCGCGACTCCCAGCTCGTGGTAGGCGCGCAGGTCGGCGGGCGTTACCTGATGATGGTAGGGCGAGATGATTATTTCGATCTCGCCGCGATCCCGCCCGGCTTCCTTGAGAAGCGAGTCGAGCTTCGCAATTTTGGCCGCCAGCTGGTCGGGATCAAGATTGACCCCGAACCATCCGGTGCCGTACTTCGCGACGCGTCTTAGGGCGGGCAGGCTTTCTCCGCCGAAAATCACCGGGACGTTTCGGCCCTGCGCCGGCTTGGGAAAGCAGCGCACTCCGCTGAAATTTACGAACTCTCCCTTATGCTCGGATTTTTCCTCGCGCCACAGCTTGCGCATCACCTCGAGATATTCGCAGGTGCGCTGCGCGCGGCGCTCGAACGGGATACCCAGCGCCGCGAATTCCTCCGAGGACCATCCGATACCGACGCCGAGTGCGAAGCGGCCGCCGCTCAAGAAGTCGAGGCTAGCGATCACCTTGGCCAATTCGATCGGGTTGTGCTCCGGGACGAGGCAGATTCCCGTGGCGAGACGGATGCGGCTGGTGCAGGCGGCGGCATAAGCCAGGCCGATGAACGGATCGAGCAGATTGATCGTGCTGCCGGCGAGGAAGCGGCCGTCCTCCGAGTACGGATATTTCGATTCGTGAGAGTCGAAGAGGACGACATGTTCCGGCGCCCACAGAGTCGCGAAGTTCAGGCGCTCGGCATGATGCGCGAGCGTGCGAAGAGTCAGGGGGCGCGCCGATTTGCCGATTCCAAAGCCCGAAATGCCGATTTTCATGCGATCCTCCCGTGTGCCGTCAGCCGAGCTTCAAC
>JASHZA010000296.1 GCA_030042765.1 Candidatus Binataceae bacterium
GAAGCACAGGTTCATGTCGATGGCGAACACGAAGACCTTCAGTGGCGGGTCAACGGGGTCATGATGCCTATGGATAGCTTCACTGGATTCGGCCAGATCTTCAACAGCTTCTTCGTAAAGCGCGTGAGCTTGATCGACGGGATCCTGCCGGTGACCTACGGCTACCGGGATGCGGGTGTGCTCGACCTGGTGACCAAAGACGGCTGCTCCAATCCCGGTGGAAATGCGGGATTCTACGGCGGGCAGCGGGAAACCCTGCAACCGAGCTTCGAATATGGCGGATGCGAGGGACCTTTCAGTTACTACTACACCGGGACTTTTCTTCACAGCAATCTGGCCTTCAGTTCGGCCACACCCGGTCCGACCCCGAAGCACAATATTACGAACCAGGGTCAAGGTTTCGGCTACTTCACCTACGAGATCAGTCCGTTCACCAAGTTGAGCCTGATTACCGGGATCTCGGTCAACAACAGCGAGATCCCCACCGAGCCGGGCCTTCCGCCACTCTTCGCCCTCGCTGGGGTAGATCCCGCCGTCTATACTTCAGACAAGATCAGCGAGAGTCTGGACCAGGACTACTACTTCGGGATACTCGCGCTGAGCGGGGTAGTCGGGCCCGAAATCAACTACCAGGTGGCTTACACCGGCGCCTACAGCACGATCCAGTTCAACCCGGATCCGATTGGTGATTTGATTTATGAAGGAGCCGCCTCGAAGTCCTTCCGTAGCGAATTCGATAACACACTTCAGACCGACCTATCACGCCAGTTCAACTGGCATGACTTCGGCTCACATAACTTCGGAGCTGGCTTTTATCTCGGCGAGTACGGCGTGCAAACAGACGACACGACGTTGGCCTTTGAGTTGAATCCTGACGGAACTCAAAAGAGCGATGTTCCGATCAGCATCGTTGAGAACTCCAACAATATCAACATGCTTTATGGCGTCTATCTTCAGGACATCTGGCAAATCAACGAGCAACTCACCCTGACCGCGGGCATCCGATGGGACGGCGTAAGCGGGATCATCAGCAACAATATGGTAAGTCCGCGCGTCAACCTGCTCTATCAGCCCGGCAAAAACACGGCTCTCCACGCCGGTTTTGCGCGCTATTTTCAAACGCCTGATTTCGAAACGATCTCGCCACGAAGCTTCCAGCTCTTCGAAGGCACCTCGGCCGCGGTTTCACCGGGGGGACTGCAGCCATTTCCGGAGAAAGATTATTATTGGGATGCGGGTGTGCTCCATCATTTCGGGAATCATTTGACTGTGACGGAGAACGCCTACTTTCGCCTCTCGCAGGACCTGATCGATCTGGGGCAATTCGGGTTTGTGCCGATTTTTGTGCCGTTCAACTATCAACATGGACGGATCTGGGGCTCAGAATTCAGCGCAACTTACGATTGGAAGAACCTGACCGTGCGCGGCAACTTCACTTACTCGGTGGCGCAGGGGAATCAGGTTGCCAGCGGCCAGTTCAACTTCTCGCCACAGGAAGTGGCCTACATCGCGAACCACTACATTTTCCTCGATCATAGCCAGCAATATACCGCCTCCGGAGGCATCACCTACAATTGGCGGGACTACCTTTTCAGTGTGACGGGTACCTATGGAAGCGGCCTGCGCTCTGGCTTCGCCAATACGGACGAACTGGGGGAAAACTTCCAGATTGATCTGGCGCTGGAAAAGGGCTGGCAGGTGCCCAACCTCGGCAAGGTCAGGACGCGCGTCGTGCTCATCAACGTCACCGATAATATCAACGAACTCCGAAATGGTACCGGTATTGGGATATTCGAACCGGGCTACGGTCCGCGTCGCGCCGTCTACGGCGGGATCACAGTGCCGCTCCCGCCGATCGGGCGATCGAACGGAAGCCCATAAGGATCCCGTTTTCATTCTAAAATCAGGGCCGGCTCAAATCGAATGAATCACTTGAGGTTCTAAAATCGAATGCAAGAACTGACAACGGCATGGGAGGCGCTCGGCTACGGCGGCGCGATGGTATATCCGCTGCTTTTCCTTGGGATGGTATCCATAGTCATCATTCTCGATCGCGCGGTCGTTTGTTACCGGAGTTTACGCTTGCCGGCATCGATGCTGGAGCTGGTCGAGACTTATGGTTTTTCCTGGAACGAGCTCGATCAGGAATTGCAGAAGCTGGCGCTTGCCAACGCCTACCGGCGCTTTTTCAGCGTGATCGCAAGCAATCGCGATCAACCCGCCTGGTGGGTCGAATCTCGGGCGGGCGACGAAGCCGGAAGCATCGAGAAGGTCCTGAGCCGCGGCCTCTGGATACTTGAGACCGTGGTCACAGCCGCGCCCCTGATGGGCCTGCTCGGGACGATCACCGGGATGATGCAGGCGTTCAAGGTTATCGGGGGAGCGGGTCTGGTCGCTCCCACACAGGTTACTTCCGGAGTCGCGCAGGCGCTTATTTCCACCGCCCTCGGTCTACTGATTGCACTCTTCGCGCTGTTTGGTTTCAACTTCTTCGCGCGGATGCAATCGCAGGCCCTCGATCAAATGGAACGGCTCGGATCAAAGCTGGTGGACCATATCCGCCTTGACGAGGAAAACGGCGAGCCGCGACCTGGAGACCTTGCGCCGCTGGCCACCCGAGAGAAAAGGGCAACGCGATGAAGTTTCGCAAGTCGAGAAGCTATCGCCGCGGCCGTATCGAGATCATCCCGATGATCGATGTGATGTTCTTTCTGCTGGTGACCTTCATGCTTGCGTCGCTCTCGATGCAGAGCCTGAACTCCCTGACCGTCAATCTTCCGCAAGGTAACGCGCCCAACCTCCAGCACAAGGAGCCGGTGACCCTGACCATCACCAAGGACAGTCATGTTTTCCTCGATAAAACTCCAGTAACCCTTGAAAATATGGCGTTCGCGCTGAAGCCGATGCTGCACGGCGACCCGGGCGTAGTGGTCAACGCCGACTCCGGGGCGCCGGAGGGCACGGTCGTCGAGGCGATGCTGCAGGCGCGCCGGGCCGGAGTCGAGCATTTCCTGATCGCGGTGAAGCGGGAATGAGTGAAGCGATCCAGACGCCTTCACCGTATTTCGACGAACCGTGGCGGCGGCTCACATGGATAGGACCGCTTGCGGTTGTGATCTGGGTGATCCTGCTGACGGCCTTTGCGCTCTTGCTCGAGCAATCCGCACGACCGCCCGAGGAACTCAAGCCGGTCGACGCGCGAATCGTCGAGTTGCCGCCACCGGCCGGATTACAAGGGGGTGCCGGCGCGCCGGCCCATCCGGCAGCGCCCGCGGTGCCCAAACCTAAACCTCATGTAGTGGTTAAAGCCAAGCCGATACCGATACACCATATGGCGAAACCCGTCGCCGAGGTGCCCCCCTCCCCTTTCGGCACCGCAAAAACCGCGGCCCCGGCGCCTCCTGCCGCGGAAACAGCCAAACCATCGGCTGAGGCCGGATCTGGTGTTCCGGGCGGAAGTGGCGTCGGCAGCGGCTCCGGAATCGGCAGCGACAGCAGCGGCGCACGGGCCCTGTATGCACCCACCCCCAGCATCCCCGACGATCTGCGCGAAGAAACCTTTGAGGCAGTCGCGCTTGCTCACTTCAAGGTTTCCTACAGCGGCGATGTGCAGGTGTCGCTGACCCATGCGACCAGCAATCCGCGGCTGAACGAAATTCTGCTTGACACCCTCAAGCAGTGGCGTTTTTTTCCTGCGATGAAAAAGGGCGTCGCAGTGGATTCGGAGTTCGACGTACGGATTCCGATCACTGTACAGTAGCGCCAGAGAATATGCCCTCGAGCGACATTTTCCGTTCCATCGACTTCCTCAAGGAGGCGGCCGAGACATTGCTGCGGCGCTTCCTGCGGACCCATCGCGGCGCCAGCTATGCCGAGATTCGCTTCGAAGCGATGTTCAGCCGCTCGGCCGCCGCGGTCGATGGCGAACCGCGTGACGGCTCCGAAAGCGACGGGGCTGCCTTCGGCCTGACAGTGGATTACGCGGCCCCTGGCGGCGTTGTTGGACACGGGCAGACCGGTGCGGAAATCGGGCGGCTGGCGCTCGGCCGGACCAGGCTGATGGCCGCGCTCGACGCGGGATTGAACCAGGCCTACGAGCGGGCGCGCGCCAGCGCTCGCGAGAAGGCTCGCTTGCTGAAACTTTGTGGCTTTGACGCGAAGAGCCTCACACTCTCAGCTTCCGCCGAGCCTTCAACCGCGCGTGACGAGGTCGCGGCGACCTTTCGGCGGGACCCGCGCGATCTCGACCCGGACGAGCTCAAGCGCGCATGCCGCGAAGCGTCAGCCGCGGTATGCGGACTCGGCGGCGAGATCGCCTACAACGTCGTCGCTGCGCTGGCAGAACTGCGCCAGGAATTGTTCATCAACACTGCCGGGGCGCTGATCTCGCAAAATTTCGTATTCTCCCAGGGCGATTGCTACGTGGTCGCGCAGACTGACGGCGGGCATCAGGAAACCTACGACACGATCGGCCAGCAACGCGGCTACGAATGTCTCGCCGAGGGATGGCGCGGGGAGCTGATGCCGAATCCTGACCTGCACACGTTTTCCGTGGAACTTGCAAGCGAGGCGCGCGAGTTGGCGGGGTCGCCCGCGTTGAAACCGCCGGAGAGCGAGGTCACGGTCGTCACCGACCCACACTTCAACGCTCTGGTGGCACACGAAATCGTCGGGCATCCGAGCGAGGCCGATCGTGCGCTAAAGATGGAAGCGGCGTATGCTGGGCGGAGCTGGTTTCTGCGTTCGCTCGAACAGAACGAAATCGGGCGCCCGGTCGGTTCGCCGATACTGTGGGCCTGCTCCGACCCGAGCCTCGACGGCTATGGCCATTATCGCTACGACCATGAAGGGACGCCGGGGCGGCGGATGCTGCATATCGAGGGCGGAGTCTTCCGCGGCTTTCTCAACTCGCGCGCGACCGCGGCGGCCCTCGACGTCGAACCCAATGGATCGGCGCGAGCGAGCGAGGCATGGCATGTCCCGCTGATTCGGATGTCGAACACGTTCTTCATGCCCGGCGAGAGCGACCCGCAGCGGATTATCGCAGAGGTCGAGCATGGCTATTACGTCTGCGGCAATCAGATTCCGTCGATCGCGGAGTCGCGCGAGAACTTCCGTATTTCGGCGCGCCGCGTTTACGAGATCGATCACGGGCGC
>JASHZA010000297.1 GCA_030042765.1 Candidatus Binataceae bacterium
GTAAAGATCCAGCCAAAGCGCGCCATAGAATTGTTTGTCAACGTACATGATGCGCTTGCCGTAGCAGTAACCTGAAGCTTTCGACGGAATCTTCCGGACATCGAGAATGAACGTGTCGCGCAACTCCCATTTGCCCCAGGAAGGCTTCGGCCATCCCAGCGGCATATCATAGTCCTGCGGGAAGTTGGCACCTGACATGTTGAGGTCCATCTCCGCGAGGATTTTCTTTTCGCCGAGGACGGTTGCATCGAAGTCAGGGATATTGGCATCGAACGCGAAACGGCCGTCATCCGGGGTCAAATCGTCCCCCGAGGAAGCGCATCGGGCGCTGGAGGAAAGTTGCTCGGGGCGTCGCAGGGCGGGCCGGAATACATACATCTCTTCGGGCTTGGTCAAGTCGGCGTAGCCGATCGTCAGATTGGCCGTGTACTTGGCCTGCTCAGGCTCTTCGAGCATCATCCACGTCGTGTAGAATCTGTCGTCGCCGCCGGGAGTAGTCTTCTCGATTCCGGGATCGGTGTTGAACGCGAGCTGACGGTAAACCCACAGCGCCTTTACGCAGTTGATGCTGCCGAAGCTATCCTGCGTGCAGTCGAAACCAAGATTGTCCGCGGTGTTGACCACCAGGTGCGGGATGTAGCGGTACCAGAAGTTCGCGAGAATCTTCCATCCGCGATGCGGTTCCGCGGGCTCTGGGAACGGAATTCCGCCCTGGTAGCCGCTAATTGTCAGGCCGCCGTCGGGAAGGCTGATGAGCCTGACCTGATTTGAATACTGCTCTGTCGCGTCGAGATAGCCCTTGGGCAACGGATTGATCATGGTCGGACCAACGTCCATTTCGACATCGGCAGGCATCTTCCAGAAGTACTTGCCCTCGAACAGCGCAATCATTCCGTCTGGCATGAAATCCCGGAATTGCTGCCAGTTACTCATCGTGATGGAGGTGCCGGGCGGAATTGCTGTCTGGGCGAGCGCCGCGTGATCCGACGCGGCGTTATCGGCAGCGACGCCAGTGCCGCAGAACATCGTAAAGGTCAGGGCGTAGATGACGAGGCGACGAGCGAACATTATCGGTCCTTTCCGTTTCTCGAAGGCGCGTATTGGGGTGGGTACCGGGCAAAACCACGAGCCGCCAAGGCCTTTCCGCATTGCGATAGCGGCTGCTGTCGGCAAAGTCAAAGGCGGGCAGTGCTGGCGACCGCATGCGCTCACTGGGAAGCGGGCTCCGATTTGTCAGCTTGCCTACATTTGAAATGTCCTGAGCTCTGCTCCCGGTTGGCGTTAGCCGGCAAGCAGGCGTGCGAGCAGCGGGGTCGCCGGGGCCGCAGTTACCTCCGGCCACGAACCTTCCTGAACAATTCGTCCCGCTTCGATCACAGCGACCAGGGTGCAAAGTCGTTCGAGGATTTCGGGACGATGGTCGACCATGATCAGAGTAAACCCAAGCGTCTGCTGCCATTCGCGAATCGCGTCGACGAGCTCGTTGATCGTAGGACGGTCGAGTGCCGTAAAGGGCTCGTCGAGCAGGACCAGCGGCGGCCGCCGCGCCAGCATGCGGGCCAAGGCCGCCCGCCGAGCCTGCCCGCCAGATACCTTGCGGGCGGGCTGAGCCCACAGCGGTTCGAGACCCAGCCGCTGCTTCAGTTCCGCGATCCACTTTCCCGCGCCGTCCAGACTTGCGCCATCGAGCCCGAAGCAGACGTTTTCTGCAACGGTGAGATGCGGGAAGAGCGAATCGCTCTGTGTCAGGTAGGCCAGGCGGCGGCGGTGTAGTGGCAGCGGCGGCGGAAACAGGTGCAGTCCGTCGAACCGAATGTCGCCGGCGTCGGGATCCTCAAATCCTGCCAGGCAGGACAGCACCGTGCTCTTGCCGGCTCCCGAAGCGCCGAACAGCGCCAGCCGTTCGCCTTGCCCAATCTGCAGCCGGACCTCCACGGTGAATGCAGTTCGGCGCTTGACGATGTGCGCTTCAAGCATCGAGGTAGCGTGCCCGTGCGAGCAGATGAACCAACCACGGCAAGGGCAGCGCGGTCAGCAGGAACACGACCAGCAGCGGCAGCACGGCGGGCATGCCGGCGTCCTGCAGGTTAATCCAGATCTGCACCGGCATCCCACTCGGATAGTATGAGGTGACGATCACGGCGCCGAATTCTCCCACCGCGCGCACCCAGGCCAAACTGAGCGCGGCGGCAAGGCCGAGCCGCGCGAGCGGAAAGGTAACGCGCCGAAAGACCTGCAATGGGCGCAATCCGAGCAGTCCGGCCATCAGTTCCAGGTCGCGCGGCACCGCGGCCAGAGCGGCGCGCGCCGCCACGATATAGTAGCCGATACTGGCGTAAACCTGGGTCGTGACAAAAGAGGCACTGCTGTTGCTGGTCGGAACGCCGAGCCGCAGCAGCCATGCGCCCGCCGCCGTCCGCGGACCGAACGCGAGCGAGAGCAGAATCCCCAGCGCCAGCGGGGGCATCAGTACCGAAACCAGAATCGCAGCCTCCCACAGGATGCGATCGCGTCCGGCGCGATGCGCCAGGTACCATGCCACCGGCGTGCCGAGAGCCATGTCGATCAGCAGGGCAGCTCCGCTCAGCACGAGCGACACGCGAACGGCGGCAGCGGTCGAGCCCGGAATACTCCCGTCCCACTGCCAGGATCCAACCGGGGCGAAAAGGCCGATTAATGGGTAAAGCAGGGCGAGCGCGAAGGCAATCATTCCGGCCCGGCCCCACCAAACGGATTCCACTGGACTCTTGAGAGTTGGCTCCGGAAGCGGCCCGGAACGCCATGCTTTCTGGCCGAGGTTATGCCATTATGCGCTCATTCTGACAAGCAGGATGGCATAGCGCTCGATGCCGGCCCGAGACGTGTTCGCGACGGGTCCAAAAGTGACCGCGGTGG
>JASHZA010000298.1 GCA_030042765.1 Candidatus Binataceae bacterium
CGGGCTATTTCATGCCGCAGCAGTTCAGCAATCCGGCCAATCCAGAAATCCACTACAGCACGACCGGCCCCGAACTGGTGGAGCAGTTGGAGCGGATCGATGCCTTCGTTTCGGGTGTGGGAACCGGCGGTACGATCAGCGGCACCGGCCGCTACCTGCGCGAGCATCTGAAGAGCAAACCTTTGATCGTCGCCGTCGAGCCCAAAAATTCGCCGGTGTTGTCGGGCGGCGAGCCGGGATTTCACAAGATCCAGGGTATCGGCGCTGGATTCGTGCCGCAAAACCTCGATACTCACGTCTATGACGAAATCATCACCGTGAGCGACGAGGATGCGACACTCTATTCACGACGCCTCGCACGCGAAGAGGGGATACTGGTTGGAATCTCGTCGGGTGCGAACTGCTTTGCGGCGCTCCAAATAGCCAAGCGTCTGGGGCGCGGCAAGATCGTGGTGGTGGTCTTCTGCGATACCGGGGAGCGCTACCTGACGACCGACCTGTTTCAGGCCGAAGGAATCTAGCAGGACAGATCAAAGCGGGCCATATCGCATGACGGACTTCCGTTTATGAACGGCTCTCTCAAGGACAAGCTCGAACATCTGCGTGAAATTTTGCGCCCGATGCGTTCGGTGATGGTGGCGTTTTCGGGCGGGGTCGATTCGACCTTCCTGCTCAAGGTTGCCCAAGAGACGATTGGCGAACGCGTCCTCGCGCTCACCACAACTTCGCCCACGATGCCCGACTGGGACCGCCGGACCGCGCTCGAGATGGCGCAGCGGATTGGAGCGCGCCACCTGCTGATTGATTCGAACGAACTCGAGGTTCCGGGCTACGCGCAAAATCCGCTCGACCGATGCTATCTGTGCAAGCACAATCTTTTCGAGGTTTGCGAAGCCAAGGCGCGAGAGTTGGGAATCGACGAGATCGCCGACGGACTAAATCTCGACGACCTTAACGACTATCGGCCGGGAATTCGGGCGGCGACGGAAAAGCGCGTGCGCCATCCGCTGGTCGAGGCCCGTCTGAGCAAAGCGGGGGTTCGCGAACTGTCACGCGAATTGCTGTTGCCGACGTGGGATCGGCCGGCGTCGCCCTGCCTGTCATCGCGCTTCCCTTATGGCACCGAGATCACACTCGAGGGGTTGCGCAAGGTCGAACAGGGCGAAAGAGTGTTGCATGAACTCGGCTTTCGGGTCGCGCGAGTGCGCTTTCATGGCGAGGTTGCGCGGCTCGAGGTCGAATCGCGGGAGATTCCGCGCTTGATGGAGGCCGAAATGCGCGAGAGGGTCGACCGCGAGCTCAAGCGAATCGGCTTTCGCTTCGTTACGATCGATTTGAAAGGTTTTCGTTCGGGGTCCCTCAACGAGGGAATTGTCGGCGGCGGAGGTCCAGCCGCCACCCCACGCGAATCCTGACCACCGCGGCCGCAGGCCTTCGCACAAGTAAAACCGGCTTATCAGCTCCCGATTCGCGTGGCGATCGCCTCGGCGATGGCGAGATCGTCGGGCGTCGTTATCTTGAAATTGAGCGGCGATCCCTCGACCACTTCAACGCGCGCACCGAGCCGCTCGACCAGGTCAGAGTCGTCGGTCGCAACGGTCCCGTCTCGAGAGGCACGAGCGTGCGCCTCGACGAGCAAGGCTCGATGGAAGGCTTGAGGAGTCTGCGCCTGCCATAGACCGGAGCGCGTCAGAGTAGATTGGATTGATCGGCCTCCCTCGACGCGCTTGAGAGTGTCCGCAACCGGAATCGCAGCGATTGCGCCTCCAATGCGCGCTGCAGCCTCGATGCACTCGGAAAACATTGCAGCTGTAGCGAACGGGCGCGCCGCGTCGTGCACGATAGCTATGTCGGCTTCGGCGCTGGTGAAAGCGAGCGCAATTCGCACCGAGTCCTGGCGTTCGCCGCCGCCGGGGGTGATCTTCACCGGAATTTCGAGTCCTGCGGCGTTCACTTCGCCACGCGCGGCTCGCTCCATCCCGGAAGGCACGGCAACCACCGCTTCTCCGATCGCATCGACGGATCGCAAGGTCCGCAGTGCGCGCGCGAGTAGGGTCATGCCCGCGACGCGAACGAACGCCTTCGGCGTCGCGAGTCCGAGGCGGTTACCGCTCCCAGCGGCGACAATCACCACCGAGGCTTTCATCGGGAGAAGTCTCCGCGCAGCAAATGTCGAGCCATCACGTGGTCTCTTGAAGTTTAACGGGCCGCATCAGCTTGGGTACGGATCGTCGGGCCAAGTTCAGACAAAAGAAAGGGGCCAGGCTATTTTTGCCGGCCCCGTCTCTGCAAGATGAAGATCGTCGAATCAGTTCGCGAAGATCGTCTTCAGCTCTTCCATGATCTTCTCTTCGGGATGAGCCTTTGCGATAGAGAGTTCCTTGACGAGCAAACTCCGCGCAGTATCAAGCATTTTGCGCTCACCGAAAGAAAGTTCCTTGTCGCCCTTAAGTACGAGCAAGTCGCGCAGCACCTTAGCGATCTCGAGCGGCGAGCCGGTCTTGATCTTCTCCGTGTATTCGCGATAGCGGCGATTCCAGGTTTGAGAATCGCCTTCGACCTTGCGCTGACGCAGGATTTTGTAAATCTTGGTAACGGTATCCTTCCCGATGACCCTGCGAAGTCCGACAGCGTCGACGTTTTCGGTCGGAATCATGATCGTCATTTTTTCCGTACCGAGAATCCTGAGCATGTAGAACCTGCGTTCCGTACCCGAGATCACCCTACTTTGGATGTCATCGATGACGGCGACGCCGTGAGCCGGATATACAACCTTCTCACCCTTTTTGAACGGCAAATTCATCTGCTTGTAGTACCGATCCGCGGCACCGGATTTCGGAGCGAGATCCCCAGTAACGCTTCCGATCGGCCCGAACCTTTAGTTCATTATGGCATAACTGTGACAAGTTTGTAACCCTGCGAAAGACGGAAACAATCTAGAACAGGGTTTATCTGACGGCTGGGAGTCAGCCCAAGCGCAGCTCCATAACAATCGCATCTTCACCCGGGCCGTAGTAATTATGTCTCAAACGTCGTTCTTCAAAGTTCAGCTTGCGATATAGTCCCCGGGCGGGCAGGTTGGAGCGGCGCACCTCTAGAGTAACCAAGTGCGCATCCTTCGCTTTTGCTTCAGTTATAGCATCCGACATTAGGCGCTCGCCGACCCCTATTCGGCGAAGTTCCGGATGCACGGCAACGTTGAGGACATGGCATTCGTCGGCCACGAGCCATCGGCAGAGGTAGCCGGCGAGGGCCTCCCCGGAGGCGGTTTTGATGCTGGCGACGATCGTCCGCGAAAACGGGAGCGACAACTCTCGAATAAAGGATTCCAGGCTCCAAGGATGGGCGAAACCGAGCCGCTCGATTGTCAAGATCTGGGGCAGGTCTCGCCTGGTGGCGTCACGAATGTTCAGCCGCATCCCCCGCGACCGCGCCGGCAATCTCTTTTGTACAGGCGGCAGTTTAGAGGCCTCTGGGTGCGATTGGTCACGCCGCCCGCCCGAATTCCTCTAGCGAACTTTTGAATACGATTATCTCCAGCACCTTATTCCGCAACCGGTGTTTGAACGAACCAACCGGCTTTGCGAATGCGATGCGCGTCAAGAACTCCGACGGAAAGGACGAGGAAACGTAAGAAAGGCGACGATAAGCGTCACCCGGGACACTTGCCTGAATCGAAAGGACGGCATCGTTAAGCGCGATGGAGTAGTCATAGTCGGGCATCTCTTGGGAGAGGTTCCAGAGCTTCCTCAGTGCCGAATCGGGGACAAGGCGGGGCATCTCGAGCCGCACCAGGTAGGCGTTAACCTCCTCGGAGACACTGTAGACGGTGCCGTAGCGCCGGTCGCGCTCGGTCTTCTCTTCGTAGAGACCGGTGCGAAAGCCGTCGAAGGCGACCCGGCGGTCCGCCTGACTGAGCTTCCCGGCGGTCCTGCCGTGTAGCAGTCGCGTCAGCAGCCGCATGACGAGCGCGAGCGCGCCGCTTCGTTGGGCCATCTGGACGCGTGCGATAGCTGCTTCGAAATCGCCACTAATTTCGCCATCGAACTGCTTATCTGCGCTCTCATGGGGAAGCTTGGTTCCGTCGCTCGGAGCATTCAGCATCGAGACGGGCAGCGAGGGCGTCGCCACAAAGGGAGGGGGAGGTGGGGTGGCGGGTTTTGGCGCAATTGGGGGCTTTGGGGCAGCAGCGGCAGGCCGGGGAACGGGGGCCGGCGCGGCGGCGCTCACAGATGATCCTGGCGAAGGATGATCCTTGTCCTTTTCTCTGTGCTCTGTCTCTTCACCGGAAGCCATAGGGTCCTGCCTGCTATTGAGATCGTGAACGATGCGCGCGGCTTACCGTCCCCAGACCATTTCCCGGGCACAGGCGCTCGGCCTAAGGGAACGATAATCGCCCCAACTTTTCGATGTCAACTTGTGATCATACTCCGGACCGTGCGATCGCGCAGCAAGACCAACGTTGCTTGCGTCGGCAAGGTCGATTTGTAACTATGTCGCAGCGTGTCCTCGGACTAACATTTTGCGTGGATTATACGGTTGGCGGTGTGCATTGGAACCATGAGGAGGTGCGTTGGGATGAAGAAGATAGCAAGTATACTGGGAATCCTGGCCCTGTCGGGGTTCATGGCGGCATGTGGCCCGGATCAGAACCTGATCGACCAGGCATCGCAGAAGGCGGAATCCGACGCCAGCCGGGCCAGCACTGCGGCGCAGAACGCGGAAGCATCGTCTCAGCAAGCTCAGGCGGCAGCGCAGAAAGCTGACCAGGAAGCGGCATCGGCCCAGGACTCGGTGCGCCGGGCGAACGACGCAGTGGCGCGCCTCGAGGCCGCGTTCTCCACTTCCGTTACGAAGTAAGCAGAACCGACGTCCAGACGAAGGGCGGGGGGGTACCGAATCTTCCCGCCCTTCTCTCAATCGCGACTAAGGCTGTGACGGGGTAGTAGTGGGGTGGCCTGTCGGCGAAGCCTCCGAGCTCGCGGCAGCGCGAAGGGCTTGGCGCGCGTGTTCGCGCGCGG
>JASHZA010000299.1 GCA_030042765.1 Candidatus Binataceae bacterium
CAAGCGGGTTGCCGGGCTCAGCGACTCCGATCTGGTCAAGGTCGAGGCGGGCGATGTCGTCAAGGTCGGCAACCTCGAGATCAAATTCCTCCATACGCCCGGCCATACGCCCGGTTCGCAATGCTTCCTGGTGAGTGGGAACCTGATTTCGGGCGACACGCTATTCGTGAATTCGTGCGGCCGGGTCGATTTACCCGGTTCCGATCCGGCGGCGATGTACTACAGCCTGAACCACACACTGCGTAACCTGGACGATTCGACGGTCGTGTATCCGGGGCATGCCTATTCGTCGGAGTCGAGCACGACGATCGGTGATCAGAAGCGTCACAACATGTATATGCGCTTTCCGACGCTGGACGAGTTCCTCGACGCGATGGGCTATGGCAGCAGGTGAGACGCCCGTGGAGGGAAGCCGTCCCCTTCTGAATCCTTTCCCTGCCCGACAGGAAGAGGCCTCGGAAGCGCACAGACAGGGAATCGTTCGGTAACAGTAATATGCCGGAGGCTCTTTCTCATCTGCGCGCGGAGGCGGAGCAGCTCCGCGAGCAGATCAACCATCACAACTATCTCTACTACGTACTCGACTCGCCCGAAGTCACCGATGCCGAGTATGACCGGATGCTGCGGCGCCTCGAGGAGATCGAGCGTCAGCATCCGGAGCTGGTAACCCCGGACTCGCCGACCCGGCGCGTCGGCGCTGCACCGAGCGAGAAGTTCGGCGTCGTCCGTCATCGCAAGATGATGCTCTCGCTCGCCAACGCGATGGACGCGGAGGAGATGCTCGAGTTCGACCGCCGGATCAAGCGCTTTCTCAAGAGCGACGAAGAGATCCGGTACGTTGCTGAAGTAAAACTCGACGGGCTCGCGGTCGAGCTGGTTTATGAAGACAGCCATCTGACGGTCGCCTCGACCCGCGGCGACGGAGTCAGCGGCGAGGACATCACGCAGAATATCCGCACGGTCAAGAGCGTGCCGCTGCGCCTGATCGTACCGAGGCATCACGGTTCCCCGCGCTTGCTCGAAGTGCGCGGCGAGGTGATCCTGCCGCGCAAGGCGTTCGAACGGCTCAATGCCGAGCGCGCCAAAGCGGGTGAGCCCGCCTTCGCGAACCCGCGCAACGCCGCGGCCGGATCGTTGCGCCAGCTCGATCCGCGCGTCACCGCGTCGCGCCCGCTGGATATTTTCTGCCATACGCCGGGCGTGCTCGAAGGTATCAGCTTCGACACGCAGTCGGAGTTCCTGCAAGGAATCAAGGCGCTCGGGCTTAAGGTGAATCCGCTAACCAGGGTTTGCCACGGGGTGAACCAGGTACTCGATTACTGGAACGAGCTGACAGAGAAGCGGTACGAACTCGATTACGAGGCTGACGGCGTGGTGGCCAAAGTCGATTCGTTCGCGTTGCAGGAGCAGTTGGGCGAAGTCTCGCGGGCGCCACGATGGGCCGTGGCGTACAAGTTCAAGGCCCAGCAGGCCGAGACCAGAATTCGCGAGATTGCGGTTCAAGTGGGAAGAATTGGCTCCCTGACGCCGGTTGCCAAGCTTCAGCCGGTGCAACTTGCCGGCGTCACCATCTCCAACGCTTCGCTCCACAACCTCGACGAAATCCGCCGCAAGGACATCCGCGAGGGCGACACCGTGCTGCTCGAACGCGCGGGCGACGTGATTCCTTATATCGTGCGCGTGATTGCCCAGGGACGGCCCCGGGCCCGTCAGTTCGAGATGCCCAGGCGTTGTCCGGAATGCGGCGGCGCCATCGTCCACGAAGAGGGCGAGGTCGCGTACTTCTGCGTCAATGTCAACTGCCCGGCGCGCATGCGCGAATCGATTCGCCATTTCGCTTCCAAAACCGGCCTCGATATCGACGGCCTCGGCGACAAGCTGGTCGCGCAACTGGTCGACGCCGGCCTGGTCAGGGAACTTGACGACCTTTACCGGTTGGGCAAACCGCAACTGGTCGCACTCGAGCGGATGGCCGACAGGAGCGCGCAGAACGTGCTCGACTCGATCGAACATTCGCGGCATACCACGCTCGACCGGCTGATTAACGCGCTCGGCATCAGGCATGTCGGAGAACACACGGCGCGCCAACTGGCGGTCCGTTTTGGCAGCATCGAAGCGCTGATGGACGCGACCGAGGACGAATTGCGCACGGTGCGCGATATCGGGCCCGAGGTGGCGCGCAGCGTGCGCGAATACTTCGACGAGCCGCGCAATCGTGAAGCGGTCAAGCGCCTGATTCGGCATCTCGAGATTAAGGCGCCACCCGCGCCCGCGGTCGGACGGGGCGTCTTGCGCGACAAGAGCGTTGTGCTCACGGGATCGCTCGAAACGATGACGCGCGAGGAGGCCGAGCGGAAGGTTCTTGCCGCCGGCGGACGAATTACTTCCTCGGTCAGCCGCAAGACCGATTTCGTTGTCGCGGGCGCCGATCCCGGATCGAAGCTGCGCAAGGCCGCCGAACTCGGGGTCAAGACGCTCGAGGAGGACGAATTCCTTAAACTGCTCGAGGGCGGATAGTCTGATGGCGGTGCAAGACCTGGCGCGATTGCATTTAATCGTGACCGGGCGGGTGCAGGGAGTGTTCTTCCGCCGCGCGACCACCGATCAGGCGCGCGCATTGGGGCTCAAGGGTTTTGCGCGCAACTGCTCGAACGGATCGGTTGAGATCGTCGCCGAAGGCAAGCGGGAGAGCCTCGAGGCGCTGCTCGCATGGGCGGGTCAAGGTCCGCCGCACGCGCGAGTTGACAAAGTTCAGCCGGCGTGGGCGGATTTCCAGGACGAATTCGCGGAGTTCAGGGTTCGTTGACGCGCCGGGAGGCCCTGTGAGCGAGCCTTTCACTCAGATTGGTCATTAGCTATACTTTTTTTGTAACGGTGCGTCTATTGGTTCTGCTTTGCGAGAAGCGGAGAAGTAACGTCGAGTAACTCTCTAGCACAAGGAGTGTGTAGCGAAATGGCTCTACCACCTGAGGCGGCCGGACACGCCGCCGAGTCCTCAGGTCTCCGCGGTGGCTCGGCCCATAAGGCCGGTCAACGCCGCGACAGCGTCGTAATCAGGTTCGCGGGAGATTCAGGCGACGGCATGCAGTTGGCCGGGATGCAGTTTACGGCCGAGTCTGCGCTGGCCGGGAATGATATCGCCACGTTGCCCGACTTTCCCGCCGAGATCCGCGCTCCTGCGGGTACGATCGCCGGGGTCAGCGGCTTCCAGGTCAATTTCTCGAGCAACGAGGTTTTTACCGCCGGCGACGAACCGACCGTGCTGGTGGCGATGAACCCTGCGGCGCTCAAGGCCAATCTCGACGACGTGCCACCCAACGGCGTGATTATTGTCGACAAGGAGGCCTTCTCCGAGGCGAACATCAAACGTGCCGGTTACACTTCGAATCCGCTGAATGACCACTCGCTGGACAAGTACCAGGTCTTCCAGGTCGACGTGACCAAGCTGACCACGACCGCGCTGCACGACACGGGGCTCAACAACCGTGCCGTCTTCCGCTGCCGCAACCTGTTCGTGCTCGGCATGATCTCCTGGCTTTATCAGCGGCCGATCGAAAGCACGGTGCGCTGGCTCGAGGGCCGTTTCAAGAAGACGCCCGATCTGCTCAATGCGAACGTGAAGGCGCTGCGCGCCGGCTACAACTATGGCGAAACCACCGAGATGTTCGCCAGCTCGTACGAAGTTCCACCGGCCAGGATCGTCCCGGGGACCTACCGCAATATCACCGGGAACACCGCGACCGCGCTGGGCTTCGTTGCCGCGTCGGTAAGGTCGGGCCGCCCGCTCTTTCTCGGTTCGTACCCGATCACGCCGGCGAGCGACGTCCTGCACGACCTGGCGAGCTTGAAGAATTTTGAGGTCTACACGTTCCAGGCGGAGGACGAGATCGCGGGCGTTGCCTCGGCGATCGGTGCGGCCTTCGGTGGTGCGATCGCGATTACGACGACGTCGGGTCCGGGGATGAATCTCAAGGCGGAGGCGGTGGGACTCGCGGTCAAGACCGAGCTGCCGCTGGTGATCACGGATATTCAGCGCGCCGGCCCGTCGACCGGAATGCCGACGAAGCCTGAGCAGGCTGACCTGTTGCAGGCGATGTATGGCCGCCACGGCGAATCGCCGATTCCGATCATTGCCGCATCCACTCCGGCGGATTGCTTCGACTGCGCGTACGAAGCGGTCAGGATCGCGATCAAGTACATGACCCCGGTGATCCTCATGACCGACGGCCAACTGGCCAACGGCGCCGAGCCGTGGCCGCTGCCCGATGCGAACAAGCTGCCGGAGATCAAGGTCGAGTTCCGCACCGATCCCAACGGGTTCATGCCCTATATTCGCGATCCTGAGACGCTCTCGCGTCCATGGGCAATCCCCGGAACGCCGGGGCTCGAGCACCGGATCGGCGGGCTTTCCAGCGAAGACCAGACCGGTAACGTAAGCTACTCGCCGGCGAACAACGAGCTGATGGTGCGGACGCGGGCGCGCAAGATCGCAGGGATCGCGCGCGAGATTCCGCCCACCACAGTTTTCGGTGACCAGAACGGCGGCGACCTTGTGGTCCTCGGCTGGGGCTCGACATACGGATCGATTCGTGAGGCGGTCAAGCAGATCCGCGAAAAGGGCAAAAGTGTTTCGCACATCCACCTTCGCTATCTGAATCCGCTGCCAAGCGACCTGGAAAGCCAACTGCGCAAGTTCAAGAAGGTGATGGTCGCCGAGATGAACATGGGGCAACTGCTGAAGCTGGTCCGGGCGGACTATCTGATCGACGCCATCGGCTGCAACAAGATCCAGGGCCGTCCGTTCAAAGTCAGCGAACTGACGAGCCGCATTTCGCGCGTACTGGAGGGCTGAAAAGAAAATGGCTACCGCGCTTTCCCGCAAGGATTTCGTTTCGGATCAGGAAGTTCGCTGGTGTCCCGGATGCGGCGACTATGCGATCCTGGCCCAAGTGCAGAGGATAATGCCCGAGTTCGGCATTCCGCGCGAAAAGATCGTTTTCGTCTCGGGCATCGGCTGCTCCAGCCGCTTCCCCTACTACATGAATACCTACGGCTTCCATACGATCCACGGCCGCGCGCCTGCGATCGCGACCGGGCTCAAGGTTACGCGCCCCGACCTCGACGTGTGGGTGGTCACCGGTGACGGTGACGGGCTTTCGATCGGCGGCAATCATCTGATTCACGCGCTGCGGCGCAACGTGGACTTCAAGATCCTGCTCTTCAACAACCGCATCTACGGTCTGACCAAGGGGCAGTACTCTCCGACTTCGGAAGTCGGCAAGGTTACGAAATCGACGCCGGCCGGATCGGTTGATTTCCCGTTCAATCCGATCACCGTCGCGCTGGGCTCCAGCGCGACGTTCGTATGCCGCACGGTGGACGTCGAGCAGAAACATCTGGGCGAGATGCTCAAGCGCGCCCATCAGCATCGCGGCGCCTCATTTGTCGAAATACTGCAGAACTGCAACATCTTCAACGACGGCGCGTTCAATGAGTTGAGCGACAAGCAGATCAAGGCCGACCATCAACTCGTGCTGGAACACGGGAAGCCCCTCATCTTCGGCAAGAACAAGGACAAGGGTATCCGGATGAACGTGCAGCGGGCCGAAGTGGTGCAGCTCGGCAACGGGGTGACGGAAAAGGACCTTGTCGTGCATGACGAGACCAACCTTTCGCTCGCCTTCATGCTGGCGAACTTCGAAGCGCCGCTGCCGACGCCGGTGGGCGTTTTCTACGCGACCTCGCGTCCGACCTATGACGGCGCGATGAACAAGCAGCTTGCCGATGCGAAGGCGAAGAGCGGTACCGGCGATTTGCAGGAACTGCTCAACCGTGGCGACACCTGGAAGGTGAACTGAACTCCCGAATTTGATCGGAACAAGGGCCCGTGCGCACTCGCGCGCGGGCCTTTTTCTTGTGTAAGCTCTCGGTTGGATCTGGAACCGACGGATTCGAGTCTCCATTCGAGGGTGGACAAAGATGCCGGTCAGTGAACTCTCGGGCAAGGTGGCGATCGTGACCGGCGGGGGCCGCGGGATCGGGCGCGCGATGGCGCTCGGACTGGCCGCGGCCGGTGCGAACGTCGTCATCACGGCTGCACGCAATCGGGTGGAAATCGAAAGCGTCACGGGTGAGGCCGGCCGCCCGGGCGGCGGCCGGATCGCACCGCTCGTAGCTGACGTTGCCGCGGAAACGGATTGCCGCCGCACGGTCGCGGAAGCGATTCGACTGTTCGGCGGGATCCATATTCTGGTCAATAACGCCGCACGCGGGATGCGCTTCGTCAGCGAGTCTTTTCTCGAAAAACCGGTGCCCTTCTGGCAGGCGGACAGCGACGTGTGGAGGATGATCGTCGACGCCAACGTCAACGGCCCTTTCCTGATGGCCAAGGCGGCGGCACCCCATCTGATCGCTCAGCGCTGGGGCCGAATCGTCAACATCTCGATCAACCTCGAAACGATGAAGCGCGCAGGCTTCTCGCCCTACGGACCCTCGAAGGCGGCGCTCGAATCCGAGACGGTAATCTGGGCGAAGGACCTCGAGGGAACCGGCGTCACGGTCAACGCGCTGCTGCCCGGTGGCGCCACCGCGTCCGGGATGGTTCCCGAACGGTTAAGCCCGGA
>JASHZA010000300.1 GCA_030042765.1 Candidatus Binataceae bacterium
CGATTCCGCGCTAAAGCATGTTTCGATTTCCGTGATCCGCTCCCTGTAAGGAATCGTTTTGGCGAGCGTAGATTGTGGCTCTCAGAGCCGCGATGACTTAGTGCGTGAAGGCGCAGGTTTGGACGTACTGGTCAATAATCGGAGCACGGCGAACCCCTTCAACAAGCAGTTGCCCGCCCTGATTGATACGGGCGCGGAATGGAATCTGATCGAGGACACACTTGCGACCGCCGTGCTCCACTTGAAACACATTGACGATCAATGGGTTCAGACTGCGGCGGGGCCAACACTCGCGCCGGTCTATTTGGCGCAAATGACAATCCCAAACCTTACATACTCCAAGCTTCAGCGGTTCGTGGGTGCGAGTCTCGGCGCGGATCGCATCCTATTAGGTCGGGAAGGTTTGCAAGATTTTGTTCTCAATTATTCCGGGCGCACCGGCAGAGTAACGCTGCAATATTGAGTCGTCCTGATTTCTCCCCCGAATGTCCTGATTCAGCCATCATCAGGCCTGCCAACCTCTTGGCTATCAGGCCGGATACGCGATAAACCTCTGATTCGGCCTCGCGGCCGCAAGCAACAGCGAAGGAGTGTCGAATGAAGCTTGGAATCTTCCTGATGCCGTCGCATCCGCCCGAACGCAGCTTCAAAGCCGGTCAGGACTACGACCTCGAAATGATCCGCCACGCCGACCGCCTCGGTTATAGCGAAGCCTGGATCGGCGAGCACTTCACCTCGCCGTGGGAACCCAATCCCGCTCCTGACCTGCTGATCGCGCAGGCGCTGATGCAAACCAGGCAGATCAAGCTCGCCCCCGGCGCACATTTGCTGCCGTACCATCATCCCGCCGAACTCGCCTGCCGCGTCGCCTTCATGGACCATCTGGCGCAGGGTCGTTACATGTTCGGCATCGGCGCAAGTGGCTTGCCCAGCGACTGGCAGCTTTTCGCGGTCGACGGCGTCAAGGGCGAAAATCGCGACATGACGCGCGAGGCGCTCGATATCATCCTCAAGGTCTGGGAGAGCGACGGCGGACTCGACTACAAGGGCAAATATTGGGACGTCAATGTGCCCAGCCCCATGTTGCGCACGCTCAAACATCACCTCAAGCCCTTCCAGAAGCCGCATCCGCCGATCGGTATCGCAGGCTTCAGCCCCGGATCCGAAACGCTCAAGCTCGCCGGCGAGCGCGGCTTTATCCCGCTCAGCCTCAACCTCAGCACCTCCTACATGGCGTCGCACTGGGACGCCGTGGTCGAGGGCGCCAAGCGCAGCGGGCGCTCGCCCGACCGCCGCGAATGGCGCGTCGTGCGCGAGGTCTTCGTCGCCGATACCGACGACGAGGCTTTCAACGGATGCGTCCGCGGCGCGATGGGCCGCATGATGAGCGAATACCTGCTGCCCCTGTTCAAGGACTTCGAGTTCACCAAGTACCTCAAGGATAATCCTGGCGTCCCCGACTCCGACATCACGCCCGAATACCTCGCCAATCACGGATGGCTGGTCGGGTCGGTCAAAACCGTTACCCGCAAGCTCGGCGAAATGTACGACGAAGCCGGCGGCTTCGGCACACTGCTGCTGTTCGCCTTCGACTACGCCGACAATCCCGAACCCTGGTTCAAGTCGATGAGACTGCTGGCGGAGGAAGTGCTTCCCCACTTCGCCGATCGCTCTCAGGCCGGCGCGAGCCCGCAGATCGGCGCGAGCGCGCGCTAGCCCGGAGCAAAGATGAGCGAATACAGCATCAAGGATAAGGTCGCAGTCGTCGGTCTGGGCGAGACCAAATACTATCGCCGCGGCCAGGCGCCGGTGAGCGAATTTCGTCTCGCCTGCGAGGCAATTATCAAGGCCGCCGAGGACGCCGGCATCGACGTCCGCGATATCGACGGCATTTCCGGTTACGCCGACGATCGCAACGACGCGTCGCGCCTCGCGACGGCGCTTGGGCTGAAGCATCTCGGCTTCGCTGGAATGATGTGGGGCGGCGGCGGTGGCGGCGGTTCGGGCGCGGTCGGCAACGCCGCGGCCGCCGTCGCGGCCGGTTACACGAAATACTGCGTCGTCTTCCGCGCGCTCGCGCAGGGTCAGTTCGGCCGCTTCGGCCAGGCTCCTGTCAGCCAGCACGTCTCCGGCGCGAGCGCATACACGGCGCCGTACGGCCTCTACGTGCCCGCGCAATGGGTCGCGCTGCGCACCCGCCGCTTCATGCACGACTACGGCATCAACCAGGAACCGCTCGCCGCGGTCGCCATGGCGGACTACTACCACGCGCAGTTTAACCCGCGCGCCGTGATGTACGGGCGTCCGCTCACGCGCGAGGCCTACGACAGCTCGCGCTGGATCGTCGAACCGTTCCATCTCTACGACTGCTGCATGGAGAACGACGGCTCTGCCGCTCTGATCCTGACCACAGCCGATCGCGCGCGCGACTCGAAAAAGAAGCCCGCCTACATGATGGCGGCCGCGCAGGGCTCCGGTTATCGCCACGCGGCGTCAGTCGAAAACGCCTTCGACTACTCATCCTCGAACTTCAAGACCTTGGCGCCACGGCTGTTCGAGATGGCCGGCATCACGCCCAAAGACGTCGACTGCGCCCAGATTTACGAGCATTTCAGCGGAGCGGTGATGATCAGCCTGGTCGAGCACGGTTTCTGCAAGCCCGAAGAGGTGATGGAGTTCGTTACCTTCGAGAACATCACCGCCCCCAAGGGCAAACTCCCGGTCAACACCAGCGGCGGCAACATCGCCGAATGCTACATGCACGGACTCGAGCTCGTGAACGAAGCGGTGCGCCAGGTCCGCGGCGATTCGACCTGCCAGGTGCCCGGCGCGAAAATCGCGCTGGTGGCGTCCGGCCCGATGGTCTCGCCGGTCAGCGACCTGATTGTCCATAGCATGTGAGGGGAACGGGCGAATCGATGGCTACCGAAAAGAAATACTATCTGCCCGAGGGGCTGCCCACTCCGCGCGCCCAGCGCACCGGACTCGACAAGGAATTCTGGGAAGCGACCAGGCGTCACGAACTCATGGTCCAATGCTGCAACGCCTGCGGCGCCTTTCAATGGGGCCCCGAATGGATTTGCAACAAATGCCATTCGTTCGACCTCGGATGGAAAAGGGTCTCCGGACGCGGCCGCCTGTATAGCTGGATCCGC
>JASHZA010000301.1 GCA_030042765.1 Candidatus Binataceae bacterium
GCTGGAAGTGATGCTGTTCGGGAACGTCTACAGTCCGCGGGAAGCCGAGCGCATGGGGATGGTGAATCGGGTGCTCGCACCGGAGACCCTGATGCCGTTTGCGCTGTCGTGGGCAAGGGCGCTGACGAAGCGGGCACCGCGCTCGATCGCCGCGATCAAGCGCGCGGTGTATTTGGGAGCCGATCGGGATCTGGACGCGGGGCTTTACATCGAGCGGTGCGAAATGCGCGACGTGATGACGAGCGAGGACGCCCGTACGTTTATGAATGCGTACAATGCAGAGGTCGCCAAAGATCCGATGGCGGCGCGCAACAACTTCCTCAATGGCTTCGGGATTCCGGAAGCAAAGGGGAAGTAGGGGGCAGCAGTTCGTTCGCAGCCGAGAGACGGAAGCGCCTGCCGATCGCGGCACGCGCTTCCGTTGGGTCCAGCGAAAGTCAACCGGTTATGGCACCCAGTAGAGCAGCCACAGGGCCGCGACGGTTCCCACGACGGCGCCGCCGTAGCAGATGTAGGCGAGCACGATGTCGATCTTCCGCATATCGAGCATGTCCGCCAGCGTATCCTTGATGCGGTAGGCGGCGTGAAAGAAGGCGAAGGCAAGAACCACGAACAGGTAGATTCGCGTGAGCGGCTGGCGCAGGAGTTCAAGCGTCGACTTGTAACCCGGGTCGGGGACAAGGCCGAGCGGGACCGCGATGCCATACAGGAAGACCTGCACCGGCAAGAGAAAGGCGACAAGAAAACCGCCGGTACCGAAAGCGAGCCATCCGAGGGGGCGGTTCGATCTGTGTGCGGGCATCTAGAGTATCCTCAGGATGAAGAGCGCAATGATGACCGAGGCTCCGAAAAAGACGAAGTAGTTGGGTGCCGCCACCATCAAATCCGAAAGTTGCCTGCCCGTCATTTCCCGCGCCATCACGCGCGGGACGAGATTGAACCAGGTCGCGGCATGCAGGAGCATAAAGAGCAGCGTCACTGCGTTGAGGATGATCATCAGCGGGTTGCGCATGCACGCCTGGAAGGCGGCATAGACCGTGGGATCGGCGCTCAGCGCGTAGATCTGCACCAGGACCAACACGGCGAAGTACGCGACGAAGAAACTGCTGATTTCGCGCAGGACGAAAAGCAAATAGGGCCAGCGGTCAAAATACCAGAACGCCGACATCCGCGGGCGATAGGGCTTGGGCTGGAATTGGCTGTACTGCGGCATCGCGGTTACTTGTTTCCCCAGGGCAGGAGCCAGGATTTAAACCATTCCTTGGTCGCGGTAAGTTTGTACTGTTGAATCGCCAGCGACGGGTCAACGTGCTTGGGACACACCTGCGAGCATTCGCCGATAACCGTGCAATCCCAGATGCCGTCGTGCTGCGACAGGACGTCGGTGCGTCCCTCCGCGCCCTGGTCGCGCGAGTCGAGGTTGTAGCGCTCGGCGAGCGCGATCGCCGCCGGTCCGGTAAACTCCGGATCGAGTCCGAAAACCGGGCACGCGGCGTAGCACAGCATACAATTGATGCACAGGGTGTACTGCTTGAACGCTTCGAGTTGAGCCGGGGTCTGGATGAACTCGCGCTGGGGCTTGAAGTCGTCCTTGCGCACCACCCAGGGCTGGACCTTCTGAAGCTTACCGAGAAAACCCTCCATCTCGATCACGAGGTCCTTGATTACCGGGAAGTGCTCGAGCGGTCCAATCCGGACCGGACCGGGTGCGAAGGTGCTCAGGAGCGTTTCGCAGGTCAGCTTCGGCACGCCGTTGACCATCATGCCGCAGCTTCCGCAAATGCCCATCCGGCACGACCAGCGGAAGCCCAGGGAGCCGTCAAGCTGGTCCTTGATATAGTTCAGCGCGTCTAGAATCATCCAGTCGCCGCGTAACGGAACCTCGAAAGTCTGGTAACTGGGCTCGGTGTCGCGTTCGGGCAGGAAGCGCGCTACCTCGAGGAGAATCGTCTCGGCCATCTCAATGTTCCCTTCCGTAAACCCGTTCGCCCGGCGGCCAGCGAGTGATTACGACCGGCAGTAACTCGATGCGAGGAGGACCTTCGGCGGTGCGGTAGACCACCGAATGAGCAAGAAACTTCTGATCGTCGCGCTTGGGAAAATCGCGGCGCTGATGCGCGCCGCGTGATTCTTCGCGGTTGAGCGCGCAGTGAACGATCGTATCGGCGATGTCGAGCATGAAACCGAGTTCGAGCGCCTGCGTCAGTTGCGTGTTGAAAGTGCGGCCGTGATCCTCGAGTGTTATGTTTTGCGCGCGTTCCTGCAGTTCGCGGATCTTGTTCGCGTTTTCGACTAGCGAATTGCGTTCGCGGTAGATACCACAGCCACGCTCCATCGCCTGTTGCATTTCGTCGCGAATCTTCGCAATTCGCTCTGTACCGCCGGTTTTGTGCAAAAAGTTGTGTTCGAGCCGCCGCTCTTCGTCAGCGGCAAGGGCGAGCAGATGATTGGGGTTGCTTTGCTTCGCATCGTTGGCGACGTACTGCGCGGCGACATGGCCGGCCCTACGGCCAAACACCAGGAGTTCGCCCAGCGAGTTCGATCCCAACCGGTTGGAGCCATTGATGCTGACGCACGCAGCCTCGCCGGCGGCGTAAAGGCCCTTGAGCGGAGTCGCTGCGTGAATATCGGTATGGATACCGCCCATCATGTAATGCTGGACTGGGCGCACCGGAATTGGCTCACGGACGGGGTCAATGTTTTCGTACTTGAGGCACAGCTCGCGCACCATCGGCAGCCGCGATTCGATCTTGTGCTCGCCGAGATGGCGCAGATCGAGATGCACGTAGTCACCATAGGGGCCGTGGAAGGCGCGATCCTTCTCGAATTCGCCGAAAATCGCCTGGGAGACGCGGTCGCGCGGACCAAGTTCCATGCTGCGGAAAACCGGGGTCGGCGTCGGCTTACCCAGATCGTAGTCCTGAAGGAAGCGATAGTTGTCCTTGTTGAGGAGCCAGCCGCCTTCCGCCCGCGCCGCTTCGGTGATCAGGATGCCGGTGAAGGGAAGGCCGGTGGGATGGTACTGGACCATCTCCATATCCTTGAGTGGCGCACCTGCGCGATACGCCAGTGCCATCCCGTCGCCGGTACAGATATTGGCGTTGGTGGTGAAGGGGAAAACGCGACCGCATCCGCCAGTGCAGATGATCACCGCCTTGGCGGTAATCGCGCGAATCTTGCCGGTGCGCAGCTCGATCGCGACGACGCCCTGCACTGCGCCGTCGTCGACGAGTAACCGGGTGGCGAAGGTTTCATCGTAGCGCGTGATCGAAGTGTACTTGAGCGAGGTCTGAAAGAGCGTGTGCAGCATGTGGAAGCCGGTCTTGTCGGCCGCAAACCACGTGCGCATCTTTTTCATCCCGCCAAAGGGACGCACTGCGATGCGCCCATCGGGTTCGCGGCTCCACGGGCACCCCCAATGCTCGAGTTGCAGCAGTTCCTTTGGAACCTCATTGACGAAGGCCTCGATCGCATCCTG